>JAJXTK010000368.1 GCA_021783935.1 Myxococcales bacterium
GTTGCTCCTGTGGGACGGCGGCGTGCGCGCCGGCCGGATCTCGATGAACCGCTTCGTCGAGCTCACGAGCACCGCGCCGGCCAAGCTGTTCGGGCTGTTCCCGCGCAAGGGCGCCATCGCCCCGGGCGCCGACGCCGACCTGATCGTGTGGGACCCCGAGCGCGAGGTCTCGCTCTCGCACGCGAGCCTGCACATGCGCGTCGACTACTCGCCCTACGAGCAGCGCGTGGTGAAGGGAGCGCCGACGCACGTGCTCTCGCGCGGCGAGCTCGTGATCGAGCACGGTCGGAGCCTGGCGAAGCGGGGGCGCGGCGAGTTCTTGCGGCGGGCGACCTTCTCGGCGTGAGGCTCGTGCACCCCGCGCGACGCCGCGTCACGCGGCGGACGGCGCGTGGACGCGTCACCTCGGAGGGCCGCCCGGGCGCGCCGCCTCCGAGTCGCGGCTCGCGAGGACCTCCCGCGAGCCTGCGCGCAGCGCAGGCAGCCGCGTCGCGAAGACCGCCGCGCCGACGAGCACGCAGGCGCCGCCGAGGCCGACGGCGCGCGCCGGGCCGACGTGCACCGCGATGGTGCCGGCGAGCAGCGCGCCGAAGGGGGCCATGCCCATGAACATCATCGAGTAGACCGCCATCACGCGCCCACGCATGGCGTCGGGGGTCATCGATTGGATGAGCGTGTTGGTGGCCGCCATCTGGATCATGAAGCCGAAGCCGACCGGCACCAGCAGCGCGACCGAGAGCCAGAAGGTCCTCGAGAACGAGAAGGCGATCTGCCCGGCGCCGAAGAGCGCCGCGGCGAGGGCGATCCAGCGCCCGAGCCCGCTCAGCCCCTCGCGCGAGGCGAGCGTGAGCGCGCCGAGCAGCGCGCCGACGCCGGTCGCCCCCATGAGCACCCCGACCCCATCGGCGCCGTGGCCGAGCACGCGATCGGAGATCGCGGGCATGAGCGTGACGTACGGCGCCCCCATGAGGCTCGAGAGGCCGAGCATCAGCAAGAGCACGCGCACGGGCGACGTCTTGCCCGCGTAGGCGAACCCCTCGGCGATGCGCGCGAGCGGCGAGGCGTCCCCCTTCGGCGGCGGCCGCGGCTTCAGCTCGCGCATCGCGAGCAGCCCGGTGAGCACCGCGAGGAAGCTCACGCCGTTGGCGAAGAAGCACCACCCCTCGCCGATCGCCGCGACCGTGAGCCCCGCGAGCGCAGGGCCCACGATGCGCGCGCCGTTGACCATCGACGAATTGAGCGCGATCGCGTTGACGAGGTGCTCGCGTCCGACCATCTCGACGACGAACGCCTGGCGCGCCGGGATGTCGAACGCGTTGGCGATGCCGAGCCCGATCGCCAGGGCGATCACGTGCGCGACGCGCACCCGGCCGCCGAGCGTCAGGGCCGCCAGCGCGAAGGCGAGGAGCATCATCGTGGTCTGCGTCGCGAGGATCACCCGGTGGCGCCGCGCACGATCGGCGACGACACCGCCGATCGGGGCGAGCAGGAACACGGGCACCTGGCTGCAGAAGCCGACCACACCGAGCAAGACGGTCGATCCGGTGAGCCGGTAGACGAGCCACGACTGCGCGACCGACTGCATCCAGGTGCCGATGAGCGACACCAGCTGCCCGCCGAAGAAGAGGCGGTAGTTGCGGTGCTGCAGCGCACGGCCGATGCGTTCGAGCGTGGACACTTCGAGAAAGACCCGGGAACATGGCGGAGATCGCGCCTCGACGCCAGCGGCACGCGCGAGGAGCGGCGGGCGCCCACGATGATCGAGCGATCGGCGCACGGCGTCACCCCGCCCGCTTGCATGGCATCCTCCCTTGGAGGCCGGCCACGACGAGCCCCGCGTCCGCCGGCGGCAGCGAGGATCCATGACCACGACAGCGCTCTTCGACCCGTTTGGCGTCCGCGCCACCTTCCACACGGAGGACGGCGCGCTCGGCTACTACTCGCTCGCTCGACTCGCCGAGCGCGGCCTCGCCCCTAATTTCGCGCGGCTCCCGTACTCGATCCGAATCCTGCTCGAGGCGCTCGTGCGTGGCTGCGACGGCACGCTCGTCACCGAGGACGACGTGCTGCACCTCGCCCGCTGGACGCCGCGCGCGACCGAGGCCTTCGAGGTGCCGTTCAAGCCGGCGCGCGTGATCCTGCAGGACTTCACCGGCGTGCCGGTGGCCGTCGATCTCGCTGCCATGCGGGCCGCCGTCGCGCGCGCGGGGGGCGACCCGGAGCAGATCAACCCGCTCGTGCCGGTCGACCTCGTCATCGACCACTCGGTGCAGGTCGACGAGTTCGGCACGAAGGAGGCGCTCTCGCTCAACGCGCTGCTCGAATTCCGGCGCAACGAGGAGCGCTATCGCTTCCTCAAGTGGGCGCAGAAGAGCCTGCGTCGCTTCCGCGTGGTGCCCCCCGCGACCGGCATCGTGCACCAGGTGAACCTCGAGTACCTCGCGCAGGGGGTCATGCTCGGCGAGGATCGCGCGGGCCAGGTCGCCTTCTTCGACACGCTCGTCGGCACCGACTCGCACACGACCATGATCAACGGCCTCGGCGTGCTCGGCTGGGGCGTCGGCGGCATCGAGGCCGAGGCGGCGATGCTCGGTCAGCCGATGTTCATGGTCACCCCCGAGGTCGTCGGCGTGCGCCTGACGGGGCGGCTCGGCCCAGGGGTGACGGCGACCGATCTCGTGCTCACGGTGACCGAGCTGCTGCGCAAGAAGGGGGTCGTCGACAAGTTCGTCGAGTTCACCGGGCCCGCGCTCGAGACGCTGGCGCTCGCCGATCGCGCGACGATCGCGAACATGGCCCCCGAGTACGGCGCCACGACCGGCTTCTTCCCGACCGACGCGGTGACGCTCGCCTACCTGCGGCGCACCGGCCGCGCGAAGGCCGCCGCGCGCGTCGAGGCGTACCTGCGCGCGCAGGGGATGCTGCACGAGGCTTCGTCGCCCGAGCCGCTCTTCAGCGACCTCGTCGAGCTCGATCTCGCGCGGGTCGAGCCCTCCCTCGCGGGGCCGAAGCGGCCTCAAGATCGCGTGCCGCTCTCGCGCATGAAGAGCGCGTGGCGAGCGGGGCTGACCGCGCCGGTCAAGGCGCGCGGCTTCGGGCTGAGCGAGGCCGAGGCGCGCGCGACGGCGAAGGTCGACCAGCAGGGGACGACGAGCGAGATCGGCCACGGCGCCGTGGTCATCGCGGCGATCACCTCGTGCACCAACACCTCGAACCCCTCGGTGCTCGTCGCGGCGGGGCTGCTCGCGAAGAAGGCGGTCGAGCGAGGGCTCACCGTCAAGCCGTGGGTGAAGACCTCGCTCGCACCGGGATCGAAGGTCGTCACCGAGTACCTGCGGAGCAGCGGCCTGCTCGACGCGCTCGAGGCGCTGCGCTTCCACGTCGTCGGCTACTGCTGCACGACGTGCATCGGCAACTCGGGTCCGCTCCCCGAGCCGGTCGCCAAGGCCGTCACCGACGGCAAGCTCGTCGCCTGCTCGGTGCTCTCGGGCAATCGCAACTTCGAGGGGCGCATCAACCCCCACGTGCGCGCGAACTTCCTCGCCTCGCCGCCGCTGGTGGTCGCCTACGCGCTCGCCGGCACGACCGACGTCGATCTCGCGACCGAGCCGCTCGGCAAGGACGCCGCGGGCCGCGACGTGCTGCTGCGCGACCTCTGGCCGACCGAGCAGGAGATCGCCGCGGTCGTGGACGCGTCGATCGGCCCCGCGCTCTTCGAGCGGGCGTACGCGGGCGTGTTCTCGGGCTCGCGCGAGTGGAGCGCCATCGCGGGAGCCGAGGGGGCTCTCTACGCCTTCGACGAATCGAGCACGTACATCCAGGAGCCGCCGTTCTTCCTCGGGCTGAGCAAGGAGCCGACCCGGCTCTCGCCGATCCGCGGCGCGCACGCGCTCGCCGTGCTCGGCGACTCGGTCACCACCGACCACATCTCGCCGGCCGGCGACATCGCGCGCGGCTCGGCGGCGGCCGCCTACCTCGAGGCGCGCGGGGTCGACAAGCCCGACTTCAATTCCTACGGGTCGCGCCGCGGCAACGATCGCGTGATGGTGCGCGGCACCTTCGCGAACATCCGGCTCAAGAACCTGATGCTCGGCGGCGTCGAAGGGGGCTTGGCGATCCACGTCCCGAGCGGCGAGCAAGGGACGGTCTTCGACGTCGCGACCCGCTACGCCAAGGAGGCGACGCCGCTCGTGGTGCTGGCGGGCAAGGAGTACGGCACCGGATCGTCGCGCGACTGGGCGGCCAAAGGGACGCTCTTGCTCGGCGTCAGGGCCGTGATCGCCGAGAGCTTCGAGCGCATCCACCGCTCGAACCTGGTCGGCATGGGGGTGCTGCCGTTGGTGTTCGCCGACGGCGCGAGCGTCGAGTCGCTCGGCCTCGACGGACGCGAGCGCTTCGACATCCCGATCGACGACGCCATCGGGCCGCGACAGCGCATCACGGTGACGGCCACGCGCGCCGACGGCACCGAGAAGCGCTTCGACGCCATCGCGCGGCTCGACACGCCCATCGACGTCACCTACTTCAAGAACGGCGGGATCCTGCAGACCGTGCTGCGCGCGATGATGAAGTAGACACGCTCAATCGCCGAGGCGATCGATTCTGCCCTTTTCGACGGCGACGAGCGCCGCGCGGGTGAGCGCCTGCACGCCCATGAGCATCGCGGCGTAGCGCTCCTCCTTGGTGAGGCCGTCCTTCCAGCGCTTGTAGAGCTGCTGCGCGACCACGGCGAGCTTGTAGAGCGCGTTGGCGTAGTAGAACAGCACGTCGCCGACCTCGCGCCCCGTCTTGTCGGCGTAGCGCGCGACGAGCTCACGCCGGGTGAGGTTGCCGGGGAGGTTGGTGGGGCCGAAGACCGTCGCCTGGAAGAGCGGCGGATCGTCGGCCTCGACCCAGTATCCGAGCGTCGTGCCGAGATCCATGAGCGGATCGCCGACGGTCGCCATCTCCCAGTCGAGCACCGAGACGACGCGCGAGAGCCCCTCGTCGAGCACGACGTTGTCGTACTTGAAATCGTTGTGGATCAGCGCCGGCGCAGTGTCCTTGGGCAGGTTCGCGAAGAGCCATCGACCGAGCTCCTCGAGCTGCGGCACGTCGTCGGTCTGGGCCTTGCGGTAGCGGTCGGTCCACCCCTCGACCTGCCGACGCACGTACCCCTCGGGCTTGCCGATCCCCTCGAGCCCCGCCGCGCGCAGATCGAGCGAGTGGATCTCGGCGAGCGTGTCGATCGTGGCCTCGGACACGCGGCGCATGACCGGCGGCGAGAGATCGAGACCCTCGGGGGTGCGCGCCCGAAGGATCACGCCGCGCACGCGCTCCATCACGTAGAACGACGAGCCGAGCACCGACTCGTCGTCGCACGCGGCGAGCGGCCTCGGGGTCTTGGTCCACCCGGGTACGCGCGCGAGCGCCGAGAGGATCCGGTGCTCGCGCCCCATGTCGTGGGCGCTCTTGATCTTCACGCCCGGGGGCGCGCGCCGCAGCACGAGCTCGCGCTCGCCCACGCGAACCAGGTACGTGAGGTTCGAGTAGCCCCTGCCGAACTGCGCGACGCGGACCTCGGACGATGCGAGCTCGGGCAGGTTCTTCGCCAGCCAATCGCCGAGCGCCCCGGCGTCGATCCCTTGCCCCTCGCGCACCGCCGACGGTTGGTCCGTGAAGTCGGGCATCGCGTGAAGAGGCTAGCCCGCTCGCCGGCCGGAAGCTCGACCCGCGGCTGCAGGCCGCTTCTCAACGGCCTGCTAGCGCGGCGGGAAGGCGTCGCGGTACTCGCGCATCGCCCGATCCTCGTCGATCCGATGGGCGAAGCCCGTGGCGCGGCGGAAGGCGCTGCCGTCGACGACGACCGGATACTTGATGTGACCGAGCGCGCCGCTCGGCAGCTCGGGCAGGCCGAAGCGCCCCATCACGGCCTCGAGCAGCGGCTCGGGGACCGGCACCGGCGTGCGCCCGACGGCGCGGATCAGGAACGACAGCGGCAGAGGCTGGGGGCCCGCGACGTTGAAGACGCCGCGAGGGCGCGTGCGCACCGCCGTGGTGATCGCGTCGACCGCGTCGTGCTCGTGCATGAACTGGAAGAGCGGATCGAAGCCCATGACCGTGGGCACGCGCCGGCCGCGAAGGAAGCCCGCGAGCGTGCCGTGCCCTGTGGGGCCGAGCGTGTAGCACATGCGCAAGACCGTCGTGGTCAGCGTCGGTATGCGCCAGAGCGCCGTCGCGGCGTAGAGATCGGCGGCGACGAGGTCGACGAGCTCGGGGAAGCTCGCGAGGCCGATCGGCGGCTCGTCCTCGGTGTGAAACAAGGGCGAGTCGGGGCCGGTGCCGTAGTAGGTGTGGCGGCCGACGAAGATCACGTGCTTGACGCCGTGACGCTCGGAGTGCTCGAAGACCGCGCGCGTGCCGTCGAGGTTGAGCCGGTAGCGCTCCTCGCCGCGCATCACGAGCGAGGTGACCGTGGCCATGTGCACGACGACGTCTGGCCGCCGCGTGCGGAACACGTCCTCCGCGCCGCGCTTGCGCACGTCGAGCCGGAGCACCTCGATGCCGCGCGGGGCGGTGGGCCACGGGCGGCGATCGAGCCCGATCACCTAGTGCCCCGCGGCGAGCAGCT
>JAJXTK010000369.1 GCA_021783935.1 Myxococcales bacterium
AGCGGCGAGAGCGCGCTCCAGCGCGCGGCGAACGCGTCGAGGCCGGCGCCGGTCGCCACCACCCCGAGCACGACCCCGTCGTCGCGCATGGCGTCCGCGCGCCAGGCCTCGACGGTGGCCGCGAGGCGCTCGCTCGGAATCTTCGCGAAGCTCGCGGGGCGCGTCGGGCGATCGAGGCCGCGCTCGACGCGCGCGAGCGACGGGTCGCCGAGCGGCCGCGCGGCCAACGCGTCGAGCGCGGCACCGACGGCCGCGAGCGCGGGATCGCCCTCGACGACGGGCGCGCGGAGCTTCGCGTCGACGAGCTCGGCGAGCGCCGCCGAGGGCTCCGCGACGAGGCCCCGCACGCGCGCGACGCGCCCGCCCGGGATTGCCTCGATCGACGAGACCCCCGCCTCCGCCACGCGCGACGACATCAGCGCCGCGATCGCCGCGACCCGCGCCGGGGCGTCGTTGTAGGCGTCGGCCACGCGGACCTCGATCGCGATCGCGGCGCGCGGATCCCCCTCGCGACGCACGGCCACCAGGCGCGGACGCCCGCCGGCCTCGTGAATCTCGAGCGCGCGCCCCTGCGCCGGGGCCACCGGCGTCGCGAGCCGCGGGGTCGCGCGAGAACCGCCGCCGCACGCGCAGGCGAGCGCCGTCGCCGCGACGCTCAGCGCGACGCCGGACGACGTCCGCGGGCTCACTGCTCGATGTCGGCGCTCGTGCGCGGGCAGAGCTGGAAGGGCGTGTAGAAGTAGTTCAGCACGCCGGTGACCGACTTGAGCGTCTGACCGCCCTTGAGCGGGCCGCCGGCGTACGGCGCGAGGGGCATGAGCTGACCGGCGAGCTGCACGTTCGACGCCCCGCTCGGCCCGCTGATGTACGCCTGCTGGCGTGAGCCTTGGAAGGCGCCGACCTGGACGTTCTTCATGCGCACCAGCCGCCCGACGTACTGCATGGCCTTGTTGGTGTCGGTGAAGTCGTCGACCGTCACGTCGACGGGCGCGGGCGCCTCCCCCTCGTACGACATCGAGATCGATCCCTGTTTGACCTCGGGCAGGATGATCCCGCTCGGGAACGGCGGGCTGGTGCTCGGGCCGGTGAAGGCGTCGAACGGCCCGGCGACGTCCACCCCTTGGCCGGGCGTGAGCGCGAGATCGGGCGGGTTGGGCGTGGGCTTGAAGAGCGTCAGCCCCGACCACGGAGTCGGCTGCACCGGGTCCTGCACGTAGACGTTGCCGATGCTCTTGCCGTCTTGCGTCTCGTCGTAGCTGTCGACGGCGACGACGACCACGCCGTCGGCCACGAACGGCGCCCCGTTCGGCAGTCGGTGCGCGGGATTCGTCTGCTGCGCGATGGGCGTGCCGAACGGCTTCGGGTTCGCGGCGAGGTGGTCGAGATCGCCGTTGCCGCGACTGCCGCAGCCGGCGAGCGCGACGAGGGCGGTGGCGAGCACGTGCGTCGGACGCATGGTCGGTCTCGGGTAGCACAAGTGCGGGCGGGCGGCGCGCGGCCCGCGCGGCGCGCTTCGCTGCGAATTTCGTGCGCCGGAGCGATCGCGCGGCGCGGCGACCGCGCGGCCGAGCTGTCGCCAGGGTTCGCGGAGCGAGGCCGCGGCGCGCGCCGGACTACCCCCACCAGAGCAGCTCGTGCACCTGATCGGTCCCCACCGATCGGAACCGCACGACGAGCTTGTCCCCCTCGATCGACACCGCGTGCGGATCGCCGGCCGACGCGGGGAAGAACGCCGCGTGCGAGAAGCCCGCGTGATCGAGCCAGAAGAGGTGCAGCCCCTGCTTGCTCCGACCGTGCATCAGCAGGTAGCGCCCCTCGCCGAGCAACAGGAACTCGAGCTGGAGGAAGCCGAGCTCGTCGAGCTTCTCTGCGCTCGGAAAGTCGCGCCCGACGTCGCGCAGCTCGGGGAGGTGCGCGCGGAGGTACTTGTGCAGCGTGTCGTAGCGGACCTGGCCCAGCGGCGGCAGCTCGCGGTCGGCGCGCTCGCGCACGATCGGCGGCAGCGTGCTCGGATCGAAGCGCGCGCGCTCGACGTGCTGGCGGTAGCGCGTGCCGAGGCCGTCGTGGTCGATCTCCGCGTCCGAAAGCGCCTTGAGCCACCAGTGAAAGGGGGCGAGCAGGCCCACGCCGGCGCGGCTCTCGAGCTTCACCACGCTCTCCCACAGCGGCCGTCGCACCCCCCAGACGCCGCCGTGCCGCGCGACCACGCAGGCGCCGACGTACGCCGCGCCGTGGATGACCACGTTCACGAACGGCGAGCCGGGGTTGCCGGGCTGGCTCGCCGACAAGAGCGCGTCGCGTGTCTTGCGGTTCAGCGCCGCGCCGAGCCGGTGCACCGACGCGTCGCTGCGATCGAGCGCGAGGGAGGGGGCGCCGATCGCCTCCGGTGCGACCTCGGCGAAGACCTCGGCGACCTCGTCGAGCTCGGCGTACAGCCCCGGGTTGTTCGCGGGGTTCGTGTCGACCTCGCGCGCCGCGACGAGCGCGGCCGCGTCGCGCCGCAGACTCGGCGGATAGAGCGGTCGAAACCACCTGTCGAAGAGGCGCTCGGGGGTCAGCTCGCCGGCCACGGGCGGACTCTACACGCCTCGCGCCGCGGAGCGTGCGGCTCGGCTTCATTTCCGCAGCGTCCCGTGTGACGCTGGCGCGCCGACATGCAGGTCTTCGTGCTGCATCCCGATCTCGACGTGCTCGCCGCGCTCGTCGGCCGCATGCGCGATCGAGGGTTGTCGACGCTGCACGCGGCGGAGGCCGCGCCGCTGGTCGAGCGCGCGTCCAAGGAGCGCCCCGCCGTCTTGGTCCTGCCCGAGAGTGCCGAGGACGTCTCGACGGCGGCCGAGCTCGCCGCGCTTCGCAGCGCGCTGCCGGACGTGCCGGAGGTGCTCGTGCCCCCGCTGCGCGGCGACGACGACGTCGCGTGCGCCAAGGTCGTCGACGTGGTGATGAGCGCGCTGGTGGCCTCGCAGGCCGCCGACGAGCGCGCCCCGCACGGCACCGGCGAGGTGCGCGGCGATCTCGCGCAGATCCCGCTGCCGGATCTGCTGCAGCTGCTCTCGATGGGCCGCAAGACCGGCACGCTGACGGTCTCGACCTCGGGCGGCGCGGGCGAGCTGCACCTCGCCGAAGGGGAGGTCGTCGACGCGATGTACCGCCGCGCCGACGGAATGAAGGCGGTCGTGCGCCTGCTCGGCGAGCCCGAGGGGGCGTTCCACTTCGCCCCCGACGCGACTCCGGGGCTGCGCCGCATCTTCGAGCCGATCTCGTCGATCCTCATGGAGGGCACGCGCCAGGTCGACGAGATCAAGCGGCGCCGCGAGGCGCTCGGCATGATCGCGGCGCAGACGATCGCCTTCCAGATCGACGACCCCGCGCTCGCCGAGCCGCTCGGCCCGACGGCGCGCGACGTCGCGCGATCGCTAGGCTCCGCGCGGCCGCTCGACGATCTGCTCGACGATCTCCCCTACGGCGACCTCGCGCTGCTCGACGCGCTCGTCGCGCTCGACGCCACGGGCGCGCTGCGCCGGCTGCCGATCGGCGAGCTGCGCCCGTCGCTCGCCGGGCCCGAGGGAATGGTGGTCTTGCGGGGGCTCGCGCGAAGGATGCGCCCGCGCGGCTATCGCGGCCCGGGGCGGCTGGTCCTCGTCGGCGCGATGCGGTCGATTCGTCTGGTGCGCCAGGCCCTCTCGCGGCTCGCGGAGTCGATGCCCGGCGCCGACGTCGGCGGCGAGCTCACCGTCGATCGGCTCGTCGAGTCTACGGCGATGATCCTGCTCGGCGAGGCCGTGTCGCTCGACGTCGTGACGGTGGTCGATCGCGAAGAGCTCGCCCCCGCGCTGCCGATGATCGTCAACGGCGCGATCGGCGTGGTGGTGCTCGACCGCCCCTCGCAGTCGCTCGCCTCGATCCTCGAGGAGCTCGAGATCGCCCTCGTCGACGCGCGCAGCGTCGTCGATCCGATGGAGTTCGAGGAGCCCCTCGACGCCGGCGACCCGGCGACGGTCGCGGCGATCCTCCGCGGCGCGATCGAGGGGATGGGCGAGGCCTGAGCCTCATCGCCGCAGCGGCGGCGGCGGGAGCAGCCGATCGCGGTCGAGCAGCTCCCCGACTTTCATGGACATCGCGCCCGCGAGGCAGTGCGCGACCCACAGCGAGGCGCCGACCTCTCCGCGCTCCAGGCGCGCGACGTAGTTCGACGACAGGCGGGCGCGCTCGGCGAGCGCCGCCTGCGTGAGCTTGCGCGCGAGGCGCGCGATGCGGACGTGCTCGCCGAAGGCGGCGACGAACGCGTCCTCGCGCGCCTCCTCGGCCTCGTCGCGCGCGCGCTTGGCCGCGCGCTTCGGCGGCTCCGATCGCGCGGCGCGCGTCGCCGGCGCGAGGCCGACGCTCCTCGTCGTGCCCGCCGGGGCCCTCGCGGGCGGGATGCTCTTCGACGGCAAGGGCGGCTTGCCGGGCGCCACGCTCGGCCGCGCGACCGGCGGCGCCGACGCCATCGGCGGCCGCGGGCTCTTCGGCCTGACGCTCATGCGCCCCCTCGTGCTCGGAAGCAGCGCCGGACGAGCTCCTTGCCGGACACCTCGACGGCGCCTCGAGCGACCGCCACGGCCCGCCGCTCGGGGGTCAGGTCGTAGTGCGGGTGACGCGGGTGCGCGTGGAAGGCGACGCGCGGCACGCCGATCGCCTCGGCGAAGGCGTGGAGCTCGTCGATGGACCCGTCGGTCGCAAGGTGACACCAACGCTCGCCGACGAAGCGCGCCAGCAGCCGCGGCGTGGCGCTGTGGATGCGGAGCGCGTCGACGAAGATCACCGCGCCCGAGCCTCCCACGGAGTCGCGGCGGGCAGAAGCGGGCAGCGCGCAGGCGCAGGGAAGATCGCGTACGCTCGCCGCGTGAGCACCCCGTCGTCCGCCGGTGGCAAGCCCATCACGGCGCAAGAGGCAGCCGACGTCGTCCGACGCATCCGCGCCGCCGTCGGGCGCGTCATCGTGGGGCAAGACGAGGTCATCGAGCAGGTCATGTGGGGCCTCGTCGCCGGCGGGCACGTCTTGCTCGAAGGGGCGCCCGGCCTAGGCAAGACGCTGTTGGTGCGCGCGCTGGCGGCGGCCGTGGAGCTGCGCTTCTCTCGCATCCAGTTCACCCCCGACCTGATGCCGAGCGACGTGACCGGCACGCACATGCTCGTCGAGGACGCGGGGGCCGCCGGCGCGCGCGGCCGTCGGTTCGTGCTGCAAGAGGGGCCGATCTTCGCGCAGGTCGTGCTCGCCGACGAGATCAACCGCGCGACCCCGAAGACGCAGTCGGCGCTGCTCGAGGCGATGCAGGAGCACGCGGTCACGCTCGCCGGCGAGCGGCACGCGCTCGAGGAGCCCTTCTACGTGCTCGCGACCGAGAACCCCATCGAGATGGAGGGGACCTACCCGCTCCCCGAGGCGCAGCTCGATCGCTTCCTCTTCAAGGTGATGGTCCCCTCGCCGAGCGAAGACGAGCTCGTCTCCGTGCTCGGCCGAACGACGGGCCGTGAGGCCAAGCTCCCCGAGCCCGTGATCCGCGCCGAGGAGCTCATGCTGGTGCGCGACGCCTGCCGCGACGTCGCCATCGCCGAGCCGATCCTTCGCTACGCGGCGCGGCTGTCGCGCGCGTGCGATCCGACCATGCCCGAGGCACCGGCGATCGTCCGGCGCGCCGTGCGCGTCGGCGCTGGGGTGCGCGCGGCGCAGGCGCTGGTGCTCGGCGCCAAGGCGGCCGCGCTCGCCGCGGGGCGCATGCACGCGGCCTTCGAGGACGTGCAACGCGTCGCCAAACCCGCGCTGCGCCACCGCATGATCCGCTCGTTCGAAGGGGAGGCCGACGGCATCGCCGCCGAGGCGATCGTCGACGGCGTGCTCGCCGCGATCCCCGCGCGCCCCGCGGAGGTCTCACGCGAGGTCGCGGCGTCGCGGGCGGAGTGAGCATGCGTCTCGGCGCGCTCGCCTTCGGCATCAGCATCGCGATCGCGCTCGCGCCGTCGACCGCGGGCGCCGTACCTGGGCTCGAGGTCGCGCACGTGCAGGGGTACCGCGCGCCTTGGAGCCTCGGGTGGAACGAGGCGGTCGTCACGCTCGACAACGCCCGCGGCGCCCCTTGGCACGGCGAGCTCGCGATCGACGCGAGCTACGGCTCGCTGCGGAGCGAGCGCCCGTCGGTGCGCGTGCCGGTCAGCGTCGGCGCGGGGGAGATCGTGCACGTGCGCCTGCCCGTCTGGCTGGGGGCGGGCACCACGCCGACGGCACTGCTCAGCGCCCCGGGCGAAGGCGAGGTCGCGCAGGCGACGCTCGGCGTCACGCACCCGTCCGAGGAGGTCGCGACGATCGTCGAGCTCCAAGCCGCGCACCCGATCGGCGCGGCGATGCTCGACGTGCCGAGCGCCGCGACGTCGCCCACGCCGAGCCTGCTCGACCCGACGCCGGCGCCCGGCCCCTTCGACGACGACGAGGCGCGGCGGCCGCGCGCCGCGCCGCCGCGCATGGGGCCGCGGGGCGCGCCACCCCTCCCGTCGCCCGCGCCGACGATGGGCGTCGCGCCGATCCCGACGGTCGTCACCGTGCAGGCCGCGCGCGACAGCGG
>JAJXTK010000370.1 GCA_021783935.1 Myxococcales bacterium
CCTTTCACGACTTCGGCCGCTCGTTCGTGCAGGTCGGCGAGGCCAAGACCATGCCTCAGTACTCGGTCATCCTCGACAAGTACGGCATCGACGAGCTGAAGCTGGTCGCGATCGTCGGCACGCCCGAGGGCATGCGCGCGATGTTCGTCGACCCGCAGCGCAAGGGCTGGACGGTCGCCCGCGGGATGCACATCGGCCGCGGCGAGAACGTGAAGCTCGGCGCCGGATCGCTCACGAGCTACCCGCTCTACTGGAAGATCGATCGCATCAAGGAGAACGAGGTCGTGCTGGTGCGCGAAGACAGCCTCCACCCCGAGGTCGCGCCGACGTACCGCGAGATCCCCTTGCACACCGAGGGGGAGGGGTCTTGAGGCGGTCGCGTCGATCGAGGTGAAGTCCGCGCGGGGCCCGCGCGGGCGCCGTGACGATCCCTCGCACGCCGTTCCGGCGCCGCTGCGTGCCGCCGGCGCATTCGTGGCGCTGATCGACGGCACCGACGGGCGCTCCGAGACGAAGCAGGCTCACGCCGAGGCGACGGCGCTCACGCTCCAGCGCCCCCTCGGCCGCGGAATCTCCGGCTGCAAAGGCCTCGCGGGCGATCGCGGACCGATTCCGCACTCGCCATGTATTTGGCCTGGGTCGCTCCCCTTCTCTAGCGTTCAATCATGCGCTGCGTCCCTCGGGCGGCGGCGCGCCTCGACCAAGGATCAGGAGTGCCGCTCATGCCGCTTTCGCGACGTCCAGGAACCTCCGCTTCGCGACCGCTGCGCACGGCCGGGATCGCCGCGCTGATTGCGTGCGCGCTCGGTGGCGCGCCGACCGCGCTCGCCGGCGTTCCCGCCAATCACGTCAAGAAGGTCGATGTCCACCTCCTCGACGCGGCACGGGCGGAGGCGCTGGGCGCCCCGCGCGGGGCCGTCGAGGTCGAGGTCACCGGCACCGCGTCGCCCGCCTACACGGCGCGCGTCGACGGCGCGCGCGTACTGATCGATCTCGGCGACGCCGACGCCGATCCGACCATCGCGCCCGCGGCCAAGACGACCGGCGTGGTCGGCGGGGTGCTGACGCAGTCGTCGAAGTCGGGCGACTCGAGCGTGACGCGCGTCGCGATCTCCCTGGTGAAGAGCGCGACCTACCGCGTGAAGGTCGACGGCAACGTGCTGCGCGTGTGGCTCCTCTCCGACGACGACGTGCAGAACGAGCTCGTGCCCGCGGCCAAGAGCGCGCCGAAGCTTCGCGACGTCACCTTCGTGCACGAGGCGGCCGGCGACAAGGTCGTCGTGAAGCTCTCCGGGCCGGTCGTCTACTCGTCGAGCGCGAAGGGGGAGGGGACGAGCCGCATCGAGATCGTCGGCGCGAGCGTCGCCGACGATCAGCTCAAGTCGCGCGACCTCTCGTCGCAGAAGGCGCTCGTCACGGCGCTCACCGTCGCCCGCGAGGACGGCCAGATCGTCATCGAGGCGGCGCGGCCGACCGACGTGACCGCCGAGGCGCGCGTCGACACCGCGAAGGACGGCGCGACGACGCTCACGTGGACCTTCACCAAAGTGCCCGTCGTGGTGCGCGCGGCGCCCGAGAACCTCTCGAGCAAGACCGGCATCGGGCCCGACGGCGGCGTCGCGATGAAGACGAAGGTCATCGCCGGCGATCCGGCCCTGTCGGTCGCCGCGAGCGACGACTCGGCGAGCTCTTTCTTGTCGACCGTGCCGATGGCGCCGCAGGGGAGGTACACCGGCCGCCGCATCGACATGGACTTCAAGGACGCGGATATCCACAACATCCTCCGGCTGCTCGCCGACGTCGGCAAGGTGAACATCGTCGCGGCCGACGACGTCTCCGGCACCGTGACGATCAAGATGAAGAACGTCCCGTGGGACCAGGCGCTCGACATCATCCTCCAGGCCAAGGGGCTCGGGGTCGTCCGCAGCGGGAACATGCTCCGCGTCGCGAAGGCCGACCAGCTCGAGAAGGAGCGCGAGCAGGCGATCGCCAAGAAGAAGCAGGAGCTCGAGCTGGCGCCGATCGAGACGCGGCTCATCCCGATCAGCTACGCGCACGCCGAGACGCTCGCGAGCAAGGCCGACGCCCTGAAGTCGCCGCGCGGCTCGATCGTGGTCGACGAGCGCACCAACGTGCTCATCGTGCGCGACGTCGCCGGCAACCTCGATCAGATCGAGGCGCTCGTGCACAGCCTCGACACGCAGACCCCGCAGGTGCTCATCGAGGCGCGCATCGTCGAGGCGACCAGCCGCTACCTGCGCGACGTCGGCATCCAGTGGGGCGGCGACGTGACCTTCTCGTCCGCGACCGGCAACCCGACCGGCCTGTCGTTCCCGAGCTCGATCGGCGCGGTCGGCGGTGCGAGCGACGCCAACACGCCGACCACGGGCCTCTCGCCGACGAACCCGCTGGTCGCGAACCCGAACTTCGCGGTGAACCTGCCCGGCGCGGTCGGCACCGGAGCCGGCGGCGCGCTCGGCTTCACGCTCGGGTCGATCAACAACATCCTGAACCTGAACGTGCGCCTGTCGGCGGCCGAGACCGACGGCCTGGTCCGCATCGTCTCGAACCCGCGCATCCTCACGCTCGACAACCGCGAGGCGTCGATCAGCCAGGGCACGCTGATCCCGTTCTCGCAGGTCAGCGCGCAGGGCGTGCAGACGACCTTCATGGAGGCCAAGCTCGGCCTCAAGGTCCGCCCGCACGTCACGGCCGACGGCAGCATCGCGATGCACGTCACGCTGAATCGGGACGAGCCCGACTTCAACCAGACAGCCGCCAACGGCGCTCCCACGATCCTCAAGCGCCTCGCCGACACCGACCTCCTCGTCCCCGACGGCGCGACCGTCGTGATCGGCGGCATCTACACGCGCAACACCGGCAAGAACATCGATCAGGTGCCGTTCTTCGGGTCGATCCCGATCATCGGCGTGCTGTTCCAGCGCCGCCGCGTCAGCGACACGCGCGGCGAGCTGGTGATCTTCCTCACGCCGCGCATCGTCAACCGCGCCGAGGCGCTCGGGAAGTAGCCACGCTCGCGCGTCCGGGCGGGCTTCGCGGCGCCGACGCGCTTGGCGCGCCCGGCGACCTCAGCGCGCGCGCTAGCAGGCCGTTGAGAAGCGGCCTGCGGGAACTGTGACAGACAGCAGGCCGTGTCGATCGCGCGGCGAGTTTCGGGTTGACGCGGGAGAGGATCGGGCAGCTCCGGAGAAGCTCAACGGCCTGCCAGGGGGCGACTCGGCAACGCAGGCGGCGGCGCGGGCGGAAGATGCCATGGTTGTGCGCACGACGTCTTCGAGCACCGCGAGCGTCGCGAGCTCCGGCGCCGCGCGTAGCGTCTGGGGACTCGGTCGCGGCGCGGAAAGGAAGTGCAAGCCGTCCCCCACGGATTCCGGCGGTCGAGTTGATATGACGTGGCAAGCACGCAGTTCGACTAGGACGGACGCGGGGTCTCTCTGAGCTCCGGCGTCGGTTGCGGCGGCGGCTGCGGCTCCCTTGGTGCCATCCCCGACGATGTCGTCGAGGATGGCTCGTTCTCCCCCGGCGCGCGCCGCGAGGGCGCTACTTCGTCGTGACGTCCTTCTCGACCTTCTCGAGCTGCGCCTTGTAGTTCGCCGGCGTGATCTCCTTGCGGACGGCCGCTGCGAAGTCGGCCATCACGGGCAGGTCCTTGTCGGTGAGCTCGGCGCTCGGCGACGCGCTGGCCACCGCGCTCGGCACCGCGCTCGCGGTCGTGGCGGCCGCGGAGGCGCTGGCGGCGGTCGCGGCCTCGTCGCCCTTCCTCTCCTTGCCGCAGGCGCAGAGCGCGAGGGCGGCGAACCCGGCGGTCACGAATCGGCGCATCACTTGGCACCTCCCTTCACGGCGGCCTTGGCCTTGAAGCTCACGACGAACTCCTTGTGGCGCTCGTTCTCCTTCTGGACGAGCTCCTTCACCTTCGTGACGCTCGCCGCGTCCTTGGCGCCTTCGGCGAGCACGCGGATGCGGGCCAGCTTGGCGGTGGCGAGGGCGTGGCGCTGGAGCTCCTCGCGCAGCTCGGCGGTCATGGGCGCGCCGTCGAGGATCTTGGCGACCTTCGCGCGCGCGGCCGCGCGCTCCTTCTTGGCGTGCTCCTCGAGGCGGGCGGGCTCGATCTCGTGCTTCTCGTCGCCGCCGAAGAGCTCCTCGTCGGCGTGGCGCGCCTTGTCCTTGTCGGCCTTCTCGCCCTTCTCGCCCTTCTTCTCGCCCTTCTCGTCCTCGTCTTCGTCCTCGGCGTCCTCGTCGTGCTTGGCCTTCTCACCCTTCTCGGCCTTGTCCTTGTCGTCCTTGGGCTTGTCCTTGTCCTTGTCGTCCTTGGGCTTGTCCTTGTCCTTGTCCTTGTCCTTGTCGTCCTTGGGCTTGGCCTTCTCGGCCTTGGACTCGCCGGCCTCCGCGCGCGCGGAGGGCGCGGGGAGCGGGGCGGCGACGACGGCTGCGAGCATCAGCGCGATTCCGAGACGTGCGCGCATCGAAGGACCTCCTGGCGAAATGAGCCAGCCGGCGAAGCTAGCGCATCGCGGACGCGCCCACGCAAGATGTCTCTCCGCGCGAGCTCCACGGCCAGGTCGAGCGTGCGCGAGCGCATGCGCCAACCGCCGCCGAAGCCGAGCGGCCGCGGCCGTCGGGGCGTGACGACGAGCGTTTGGTCGGTGGAGCGCACAGCGCTCGACGACGAACGGACCTCGCGATGACGCGAACGGCGTCGAGCCGCCTTGGCGTACGACTCGCAAACTGACGCTCGGCCAGCGGGGGGGCTTAGTACTACTGTGTCGAAAGTTTGGCCCGTGGTTCCAGGCTGATTTCTACGAGGCTCATGCTCGCGCAGCTCCCGCCCGACAGCCAGGAGTCGACGACCGCACGTACCCAACCCCGGTTGCGACCGCGCACGCGTGGAACATCGAGCGGCACGAGCCGTGGCTTCGATGGCAGCTGCGCGAAGCAAGCTGGGAGCCCCCGCAGGGGGCTTGACGCTCGAGACCCCGGTTTCAACCGGGGGTCGAAGGTCGAAGGACGGCGGCGCGACGAATCGACACAGTAGTACTAGAAAGCGCAAGCCGTCCCCACGGATTCCAGCGGTCGACTTGACATTACGTAGCAAGCGCGCAGTTCGACCGGGACGGACACGAGGTCTCCCTGGGGTCTCTCTGGACCCGCTTGACGCGGCGCGCGATCGTGCGCATGTATCACGACGTGTCACGATTGAGCCCGAGGAGGTAGCCCATGAACCGCGAGATCCGAGAGGGGCGCTGGCTGCAGGTGCGCGGCCGCGCGAAGCGAGCGTGGGCGCGGGTCGTCGGGAACGACGAGCTCGCCGCCGAAGGGAACGCCGACGTGGTCGCGGGCGCGCTCGAGGAGTCGGTCGGGATCGCCAAGCGCGACGCCGAGAAGCGCGTCCGCAAGACGGTCGATCGCCTCGCGACCGCGGCCAAGCGCCTCGCGCGGCGGCTCGGCAGCTGAACATGGCCGATCCCGCCAGGGGTGACGACGACGGGCGCGACGAGCGGCCGCACCCATTCGGGCCGACCCGCTTATCGTGAGCGGGGCGCTCGTCGTCGGCGGCTGGTACTTGATCCAGAGGCTCGGTTCGGCGACGCACACTGAGCCCTGCATCAAGAGCGGCACGCACTGGCACGCCTCGCCCAAGCACGCACGCTGACGCGCTCCAAGCCGAAGGTCCGGCCAGAACAGCTCGCCACAGCACTCGCAACGATTCCGCCGCCGCCGCGTCATGCGACACCGTCGACCACTTCGCCGACCACGGCCGCGAGCACTGCGATGCGCGACGTCGCCCACGACGACTACGCTGCCAGTGGGTCAATTCTCGTGAGCAGATCTGACCACCCGCGCTGGGTCAGTTTCGGCGAGCAGAGGCGGGTCAATTCGGGCTAGCGTCCACGTCCGCGTCTTCTTCGCAGTCGGTTTCGTCCTCGCCAGCCCCGTTGCCCCCGTCGGGTGCCAACGCGACCCGCTGTACGTCGAGAAGGACCCGCAGAGCGGTGTGCCCGTCGCGAATCACTCCGCCCGGCCGAAAGCATCAAGCTCGGGTCACCTCGGGCAGTACCACCGGATGAAGTATCCCGACCCGCCGTACGTGCGTCCGGCGTGCCTCAAGCGGAGCGATTGCCCGGTCCCGGAGCCGATCCCGTCGTGCATCGTTCCACGTCCCACCATGACGCTGGAGGCGGTGCGCTCGAACCTCGAAGTGCTCCGAGACCAGCGCGTCACGATTCGCGCGCCGCTCAGCTCCGCCTTCCCGCAGCTACGGCACTTCTTTGCCATCGGTCCAGACGCCATGCCCCTAGTCGAGTTGAGTCGATCCGATGGTCAGGCCGCCGCACCACTCCGATGGCGCCGAGTGGGGGATGCCGCCGCCGACATCGAGGCGACACTGGTGCGCACCACGGGCGGCATGGGGCGACGGCCGACCTGGCCGCTCGCGCCCGACCTGTCGCCCGCGCAGATGCGCGCCGTGGAGCTCTTCGAGCTCGGCCGCTGGATGCCAGAGCTTCTTTCCGCTAGGCCTGTAAGAAGGAATCGCCCGAGAAATCAGGCTGTGGCGTAGCGGAACGGAGCCTCAG
>JAJXTK010000371.1 GCA_021783935.1 Myxococcales bacterium
GTCACGCAGCGCCTCGATGCGCCCTCGCGAGGCGTCGATCGGCGCGCCGATGGCGACGGCGACGCGGTGGTGCGGCATGACGACGAGCCGGCGCCCGTGCTCGCCGATCGACTCGTCGAGGAAGTGCGCGCCGGGCCACTCGTAGGCGATGCCGACCGGGAGCAGCTCTGCGCGCGCGCGGCGCGCGGCGAGGAACGCGCCGGCGTGGAAGGGGCGGACCTCGTCCCCATCGAAGGTGGTCCCCTCGGGGAAGACGGCGATCGTCCGGTGGCGCTCGAGCAGCTCGGCGATGCGCTGGAGGGCCGCCGCGCCGCTGATCGCGTCCTCGCGGTCGACGAAGACCGTGCCTGCCCAGCGCGCGAGCGCGCCCACGTAGGGCCAGTCGGCCATGTCGCCGCGCGCGAGCAGGTGGCCACCGAAGAGGTGCAGCAGGATCAAGATGTCGAGCGTCGAGCGGTGGTTGGCGACCACCACGCGAGGTCGAGGCGTGGTCGCCGGCAGCGGGCGGAAGTCTGCCGGGTCGACGCGCAGCTCGACGTCGAAGATGCGCAAGAGGCCGCGGGCCCATCGGCGCACCCAGCGATCGCGCCGCTCGTCGTCGAGGCGGCCGAGGCCGTCGTTCGCGCGCACGGCGCCGTAGGCCGCGCCCGAAAGCGCGACGGCCCCCGTGAGGCGCGCTGCGACGCGCGCGCCGCGGCGGATCATGCGGCCCGGCTCCCGGTCACGCGAGCGCCTCGCGCAGCTTGGCGTTGACGCCGCCGAAGGCGCCGTTCGACATCGAGAGGACCACGTCGCCAGGGCGCGCGAGCGCGACGACCGTGGCGACGAGCGCGTCGAGATCGGTCGGTCGCTCGACCTGCTTGCCGCGCTCGCGCAGGTCGCTCGCGAGCCGGTCGAGATCGAGCCGCTCCGCCGCGGGGATGGTCGATCGCCCGAGCGGCGCGAGCACCACGACGTCGGCGGGCGCGAACGCTTCGGGGTAGGCGGCCTGGTGCATCGCGCGGCACGCCGTGGCGCTGCGCGGCTCGTAGAGCGCGACGACGCGCGCGCCGCGGTGGCGCGAGCGAATCGAGCGCAGCGTCGCGTCGACCGCGGTCGGGTGGTGCGCGAAGTCGTCGTACAGCGTGACCCCGCGCGCGCCCCTGCCGCCGTCGACGAGCTTCTCCTGCCGTCGCTTGACGCCGACGAAGGCGCCGAGCGCGCCGGCCGTCTCGCGCACAGGCAGGCCGAACCCCTCGACCGCGAGCGCGATGGCGGCGGTCGCATTGGCGACGTTGTGGGCGCCGAAGACGCCGACGCCGAACCGACCGGCGCTCGAGGGGCCGACGAACAGGTCGAACGGCTGCACCGCGTCGCCGTCGCCGCTGAGCCCGACCTCGCTCGCGGTCCACACCGGCGGCTCCTTGGACGATGGCGCGCTCGGAAAGCCGCGCCCCGCCATGTCGCTCGCGGCGTACCAGACGACGCGGCACCGCGGGCGCTCTCGCTCCACGAGCGCCACGACCTCGGGATCGGCTGCGTTGGCGACGAGCATGCCTCCTTCGGCTTCGGCCGGCAGACGCGAGAGCAGGCCGCGGAAGGCGTCACGGTAGCGCTCTGCGTCCGGGTAGATGTCGACGTGGTCGTGCTCGATCGACGTCAGGATGGCGAGCGTCGGCGCGTAGCCCCAGACCTTCGGCACCTTCTCGAAGAACGCCGAGTCGTACTCGTCCCCTTCGATCACGAACGGCGCGAGCGGCGCGCTCGCCGTCAGGCTCCGCGCGGTGCGGCCGATCTCGAAGGGCTCCCCCTCGCCGCCCCCGCCGTCGAGCGCTCGCGCCGGCACGCCGCCGACGAGCCAACCCGGCTCGAGGCCACCGTGCGCGAGCAGCCACGCGACCATCGCGGTGGTCGTGGTCTTGCCGTGCGTGCCGGCGATGGCGACCACGGGACGCTTGCCGGCGCTGCCCGTGGCGACGAGCTCGCGGATCGCGGTCGGCATCGAGATGCGGCGCAGGCCGCGCGCCTCGGCCTCGCGCACGAGCGGGTGGTCCTTGCGGCAGACGTTGCCGACGACCACGACGTCGCGCGCCGGATCGAGCCCGTCGAGGTGCGCGGCGTCGGTGCCGGAGAAGGTCCGCACGCCCCACTGCCGGAGCCTCGGCCCCATCGGCGGATCGAACGACACGTCCGAGCCCCAGACCTCGTGGCCGGCACGGCGGAGCAACCCCGCGAGCGGGGCCATGCCGGACCCCGCCACGCCGATCAGGAACGCGCGCATGGAGTCTGGTTAGCGGAGGTGCGCGACGTCGGCAAAGTCCGCCGCGGCGCCGACGACACCCCGGGCGCGCCGGTGTAACGATGAGGCGTGCTCCTCGCCATCGACGTCGGAAACACGAACGTCACCCTCGGGCTCTTCGACGGTGAGCGCCTCGCGCACCAGTTTCGCCTCGAGAGCGCGCGCAACCGCACCGCCGACGAGTACGCGATCTTCGTCCGCCAGCTGCTCGAGCTGCACGACATCGCCCCGAAGGCGATCCGCGGCGCGATCGTCGCGAGCGTGGTGCCGACGCTCACCGACACGATCGTCGAGCTGGCGCGCCGCGCCTTCGGCCTCGAGGCGCTGGTGGTCGGCCCCGGCATGAAGACCGGCGTCGCCGTGCTCATCGACAACCCGCGCGAGGTCGGAGCCGATCGCATCGTCAACGCGGTCGCGGCGCACGAGCGCTTCTCGCGCGGCGGCGTGACCGGGGCGACCGAGGGGGCCATCGTCGTCGACTTCGGCACGGCCACGACCTTCGACGTCGTCTCGCCGAAGGGGGAGTACGTCGGCGGCGTCATCTGCCCCGGCGTGCTCATCAGTGCCGACGCGCTCTTCACGCGCGCGGCGAAGCTCCCCCGCGTCGAGATCGCCAAGCCCCCGCGCGCCGTCGGCAAGAACACGCAGCACGCGATGCAGTCGGGGCTGTTCTGGGGGTACGTAGGCCTCGTCGACGGCGTGATCGGCCGGCTGCGCGCCGAGCTCAACTACCCGACGCGCGTGCTCGCGACCGGCGGCCTCGCGCGCCTGATCGCGCCCGCGACGTCGAGCATCCAGGAGGTCGACGAGGACCTCACCCTGGTCGGCTTGCGCATCCTGTTCGAGAGAAACACCTGACGATGGCCAAGCGAAAGCACTACCTGTTCGTCTGCACCAACCGCCGCCCCGGCGACAGCCCCAAGGGGTCGTGCGCGAACTCCGGGAGCGAGGCGGTCCTCGACGCGCTCAAGCAGGCGATCTTCGAGCGCGGCCTCGCGAAGACCGAGATCCGCGCGTGCGGATCGACGTGCCTCGACGTCTGCCACCAGGGGCCGACGATCGCGGTCGAGCCCGACGGCTACTTCTATGGCCACGTGCGCGCAGAGGATGTGCCCGAGATCCTCGACGCGATGGCGCGCGGCGAGCGCGTCGAGCGCCTCGTGGTGCGCGACGAGCAGTTCGACTCGCCGCGCATCCCCTCGAAATCCACCCCCTGAGCGCTATTTCTCGTCGTACTTGTCGGCGAGCTTGCTCACCTCGGCGCGCAGCTTCGGGTTCGCGAGCAGCTTGCGGATGAGGAGCCACACCTCGGGGTCGCGCAGCGCGTCGAGCGGATCGGCCCCCTTGGCCTTGCGCGGGATCGCCCCCGGCCCCGCCTCGACGAGCTTCCGGACGCGATCGACGAACTTCTTGGTCGGGAACTCGTCGCCGCGCTCCCAGGCCATCACCGTCGCGGCCTCGAGCTCGAGCGCCGCCGCGAGCTCCTTGGCCGTGCATTTCAGCGCGGCGCGCGCCAGCTTGATCTCGTCGGGGGTCATCGAGGGATCGATCGCACGTCGCGCCGCCGAGGGGCAACCCTCGCGGCGGCCGCCTCACTCGTCGTCCGGCTCGCCCTTCGGCTCGCGCGCGATCTCCTCGAGCAGCGCGTCGATGCGGTGCCGCTTCTCGGGCGACTCGTCGTAGAAGAACGTGAGCTTCGGCGCGTGCCGCAGCGACAGCCGACGCGCGATCTCGCCGCGCAGCCCGCCGCCGGCGCTCTCGAGCCCAGCCAAGACCGCGTGCTGCTGCTTGCCGTCGGCCTCCTCGGTCGCGAGCGTGCGCCGCACGTACACGCGCGCGCTCTGGAGGTCAGGGCTGCAGACGACCTCGATGACGCTGACGCCTTGCACCCGCGGATCGCGCAGCTGAGCCACCATCATCGAGAGCTCCGCCCGGATCTGCTCGGCCACGCGCTGGGGTCGTTTTGCCGTCGCCATTCAAGACTCCTCGGGATCGCCGCCCGACCGTGGCCGTAACGACGGGGCGAGCGAAAGATCGTCGCGCAGCTCGCCGACGGCCATCACCTCGGTGCGCCGCTCGACCAAGAGCGCGTCGCGCACCGAGCCCGCGAGGCTCGCGACGGCGCCGAGCACCTCGTCGCAGACGCGCGCGTCGCTGCTCACCAAGGCGACGCCGAAGGTCGCGCGCTGATGCAGGTCCTGGTGCTCGACCTCCGCGATCGAGACGTCGAAGCGCGCGCGTACCCGATCGCGGAAGGAGCGCACCGTCATGCGCTTGTCCTTGAGGGACCGGGCCCCCGGTAGGTGAAAGTCCAGCCGCATCACGCCGACGAACATGCGGCCTACGCGCGACCTTCGATCGCGCGACGAAGGGGAGCGCCGCTGCCGCTCCCCTTCGTGCTCCCCCAGCTGCATCGAGCGCAAGGGACGCCGGTCATCACAGCGTCGCGGCGCGCTCCTCGACGTCGTAGCACTCGATCGCGTCGCCCGGCTTGATGTCGTTGTAGCCCTCGAGGCTGATGCCGCACTCGAAGCCCTTCTCGATCTCGCGCTTGTCCTCCTTGATGTGGCGCAGGCCGCTGATCTTCCCTTCCCAGACCTGCACGCTGTCGCGCACCAGGCGGACCTTGGAAGCCGCGCGCTTGATCGTGCCGTCGACGACGAGGCAGCCGGCGACGGTGCCGATCTTCGTGATGTTGAAGACCTGGCGCACCTCCGCGCGGCCGAGGAACTTCTCGACGATCGTCGGGGCGAGCAGGCCGGCCATGGCCTTCTTCACCTCGTCGACCGCGTTGTAGATGATGTTGTAGCTGCGGATCTCGACCTGCTCGGTCTCGGCGAGCGACGAGGCCTTGCCGGCCGGGCGCACGTTGAAGCCGATGATGATCGCCTTCGACGCGGCGGCCAGGTTGACGTCGCCCTCGGTGATCGCGCCGACCGCGCTGTGGACGATCGAGACGCGGACCTTGTCGGTCGAGAGCTTCTGGAGCGCATCCGACACGGCCTCGACCGAGCCCTGCACGTCGGCCTTCACGATGAGGCGCAGCTCCAGCTGCCCCGACTCGGCGACGCGCTTGGCGAGATCCTCGAGCGAGACCTTCGCCGTCGCCGGCATGATCGAACGCTTCTGGCGCGCGCCGCGCGACTCGGCGAGCTCCTGCGCCTTCTTCGGATCCTTGACGACGTCGATCGGATCGCCGGCGTTCGGGACGTCGGAGAGGCCGAGCACCTCGACCGGCGTCGATGGCCCCGCCTTGGCGACCGAGCGACCGTTCTCGTCGGTCATCGCGCGGATCTTCCCCCACGCCGAGCCGGCGAGGAGGATGTCGCCGACCGCGACGGTGCCGTCGCGCACCAGGATGCGCGCGACCGGCCCCTTGCCGCGATCGAGCATGGCCTCGATGACGGTGCCGTGGCCGGGCTTCTTCGGGCTCGCGCGGAGCTCGAGCACCTCGGCCTGCAGCGAGATGGCCTCGAGCAGCTCGTCGATCCCCTGGCCAGTCTTCGCGGAGACGTCGACGAACATCGTGTCGCCGCCGAGCTCCTCGGGCACGAGCTCCATCGCCATGAGCTCGCGGCGCGGGCGCGACGGGTCGGCCTCGGGCTTGTCGCACTTGTTCACGGCGACGACGAGCGGTACGTGCGCGGCGCGCGCGTGGTTCACGGCCTCGCGCGTCTGCGGCATCACGCCATCGTCGGCGGCGACGACGAGGATGACGATGTCGGTGACCTGCGCGCCGCGCGCGCGCATCTGCGTGAAGGCCTCGTGGCCGGGCGTGTCGAGGAAGGCGACCTCGCCGCGCGACGTCTTCACGCGGTAGGCGCCGATGTGCTGCGTGATGCCGCAGGCCTCGCCCGAGGCGACGGTGGTCTTGCGGATGAAGTCGAGCAGCGACGTCTTGCCGTGGTCGACGTGGCCCATCACGGTGACGACCGGCGGCCGGAGCTCGAGATCGGCGTCGATGGCCGTCTCCTCGCCGCGCGCCTCCTTGATCGCGTCCTCTTCGGACACCGCGACGTCGGAGACCTCCCAGCCGAACTCGCTCGCGAGGATCTTCGCGGTGTCGGCGTCGAGCGTGGTGTTGATGTTCACCCCGGTCATGCCCATGCCGAGGAGCTTCATCAGCACGTCCGTCGCCTTGAGGCTCATCTTGCCGGCGAGCGTGTTGAGCGTGATCTTCTCGTCGATCTTGATGATCTTCTTGTGAGCCGCCATCGTGGTCGGCGGCGGCAGCGGGCGCCGCAGCCCGCCCCCCTGTGCGCCGAGTCGGCCGCCGCGCATGCCGCCGACGCCTCCCGGCCCCCTCTGGG
>JAJXTK010000372.1 GCA_021783935.1 Myxococcales bacterium
CCCGCCCCGCGCGCGCAGCCGGCCAGGGCGAGCGCGGCGAGGAGCGCGAAGGCCGCGCGTTCGCTCGCCACCTCATGCCGCCTTTCCCGCCTCGTCACGGCCGGCGCCCGGGCCGACCAAGAGGCTCGGGCACACCGCGCCGCAGCGTCCGGCGCGCGCGCAGCTGCGGCAGACGCGCGCGCGCAGCAGCGAGGCGACCGCGATGATCACGACCCCTGCGGCGGCGAGCAGAAAGCCGAGCTCGGGGGACGCGAAGGTCTCGAACTGGCCGATCTTGCCGGTGCCGAACAGCTGCGGCGTGAAGGCCTTGATGTGCACGGCCGCGTGCGGGTCGAGCTCGTGCCCGAAGCGGTAGAGCCAGTACCAGGAGTCGGCGACGAAGCCGATCGGGAACGTCGCGGCGAGCGTGGCCGAGAGCGCGTAGAGGCGTCGCCCCTGCGAGAGCATGAGCACGAGGACCTCGGCGCCGAGCACGGCGACGGCCCAAAATGCGATGTGGCGCTCGAAGATCGCCGCTTGGTCCAGGTGCTTCATGCCGATGTAGTGGTTCAGCTCGTTGACCTCGGCGACGTCGCCGCGGACGCCGGTGAGGGAGACGACGAGCTCGAGCCCCTTGGGGTACTGCGGCGCGAAGAGCCAGAAGTGCCACCACGGCAGGAGCAGCGAGTAGGTGAACGCCCCGAGCGCGCCGATCGTCGCGCCGACGATCCCCCACCGTTGCACGAGACGACGTCCCCCCGGCGCGGGCTGCACGACGGCGAGGCGGCGCCGCGCGCCGGGGCCCTCGTCGCCCGCGTGGACCTCGCTCGTCTGCGACATGGCTACTTCTCGTTCGCCTTCAGATAGGCCAGCAGGTAGGGGAGCTGATCCTTCGGGTCGACTCCCTGGTTGGTCATCTGGGTGAGATGGGTCTTGAACAGCTCCTTGGCGGTCGGATCCTCCTTGGTCATGATCTCGGGGTGGAGGATCATCCGTTCGATCCAGACCTGATCGCGGCGCGACGTCACCCCCTTGAGGTCCGGCCCGACGAGCTTGCCGCCGCCGATCTTGTGGCAGCCGCCGCACCCCTTCTGCGCGAAGACCTCCTTGCCGCGGTCGATGCTCGCGGTGTCGGTCGCGATCTCGAAGCGCGGCACCTCGATCGCCTCGACGGGCGACTTCGCCGACGCGGACGCCTCGACCGGCGCCGCCTCGCTCTTCTTGCAGGCCGAGCCGCCGACGCCGAGCGCCGCCGACGCGGCGATGGCGACCACGAGCGACGCGCGCCCGAACGTCGCGCTGCGCAACTTTGACTCCATCTCGTCCTCCGAATCCGCGGCGCCCTTCACGCCGCGTGCTGCCCACTTGTGCCGCTCGCACGACTCACCCGCAATGAGGGATGTCAGTCGCCCTCGGCGAGCGCGAGCGCCGCTACTTCTTCTGCGCGGAGGCGCTCGGCGCCGCGCTCGCGAGCGCCGAGGCGCTCGGGGCCGGCGTGCCCTTCGGCCGCACCAGCATGTAGCCGGTCATCTCCAGGTGCAGCGCCGAGCAGAACTCGGTGCAGTAGAACGGGAAGACGCCCGCCACGTCGGCCTTGAAGCTCACGTTCTCGTGCTTGCCGGGCTCGAGGCTCAGGTTGACGTTGTACATGTCGACCGTGAAGCCGTGCGTCTGGTCTTCGGCCTGCTCGAGGCTCGTGATGTGCAGGTTCACCGTGTCGCCCTCTTCGACCTCGATGCGATCGGGGGTGAAGTGGCTGCGGATCGCCGTCATGTAGACGTCGACGACGTCGCCGTGCCGTTCGATGCGCTCCTTGCCCGACTGCACCGCGTTCGGGTCCTGCTTGCCCAGATATGGATTCGTGCCCGGCGGGTAGACCTTGATCGGATGGAGCTTGTCCATCTTGATCATCTGCGCGTAGTGCGGCTCGCCGATGCCGATCGGCGCGTCGAAGATCATCCGCATCTTGTCGCCGCTGACGTCGAGCAGCTGGAAGTTCTGCGGGTAGAGCGGGCCGACCGACGCGAAGCGATCGATCGACATCTTGTCCATCGCGACGACGTACTTGCCGTCCGGGCTCACCGTGTCCCCCTCGGCGGCGAGGATGTGGCCGATGTTGTAGTGGACCGGGATCTTGTCGAGGACCTTGAGGTCCTTGAGGCTCCATTTGGTCACGGCGCTGTCGAGGAAGATCGACGTATAGACGTTCCCCTTGTCGTCGAAGACCGAGTGCAGCGGCCCGAGGCCGACCTCGATCTGCCCGCGGATCGAGTCCTTGAAGGCGAGGATCGGGATGCCGTAGGCGTCCTTGCCGTCGTACCTCTTCGCGTCGATGAGCCCCTTGATCTTGGCGAAATTGTAGACCGTGTCGTGCGTGTCGAGCTTGCCGCCGACGATGATTTCCTTGCCGTCGGGGGTGACGTCGCAGCCGTGCGGGCTCTTCGGCTCGCCGATGAGCTGAATGACGCCGCTCTCGGCCGCCGTCTGCAGCGGCAGCACGCGCATGCCCTTGATCGTGGTCGTCTTGCCCTGAGCCACCAGCTGCTCGGCGAGCTTCCAGTTGATGACGTGGAGGTAGTCCATGTCGTTCTGGCTCGCGCCCGACTCGATCGGCGGCTTGCCCTCGAGATCGCCGCCGGTGGCCATCTCGGTGTTGAACGAGTTGATGAACGCGAAGCCGTCGCTGTCGAGCTTGCCCGCGTCGGCGAGGTCCTGCGTGTACGGCGGCAGCTCGATCGCCCAGCTCTTGCTCGGATCGATGCGCCCGAGCGCGCGATCGAACCGCCAGAAGGTGACCAGGCCGCGGTACTTCTCCTTGTACTGTTCGATCGGCGCGTAGTCGCGGCCGAGAGGCGCCGGGTACTGGCTCGTCTCGATCACGTAGTCGGTGTTCGGGGTCACGAACGTGGCGCCGTGATCGGCGGCGATGAGGGGGTTTGCGACGATCTGCTTGGTTACGAAGTCCGCGAGGTCGATCACCGCGACGCGCGCGTTGGCCTTGTCGTTCACGAAGAGGTACTTGCCGTCGTAGTCGCCCGCCATCTCCGAGAGCGCGGGGTGGTGCACGTCCGCCCACGTGAGCTTGTGACCCGACTGCGTGGCGCCCTCGAGGACCTTGTCGCCTTCGCCGCCGTAGCCGTACCCCTGCCACGGCTCGGGCGTGAACACGCCGATGACCTTCAAGAGGCGCATCGAAGGGACGCCGATCGCGAGCACCTGCCCCGACTGGCCGCCCGAGGCGAAGATCATGTACTCGTCGTGCTTGCCCCCCGGCACGTAGGTCTCGAGCGCCGCTTGGACGTCGGCCTCCGTGAGGCTGCGCTTCTGCATCAGCTCCTTGATCGACTGCGAGGCGCCGAGGTCTGCTCCCCGCTGCGGCTTGGGCGGCGTGCACGAGGCCGCCGCGACCGTGCCGATCACCACTGCGATGCCCGCGAGCGCGCGGACGGCGATGCGAGTGTTCATGGGTAGCCCCTTCGTGGTCCGGGTCGGTCTCGCCGACGCTCTCGCGAGGCGACGCCGCCGTGCGCGCAGAGCGGGTCGCCGAGTGAATGCGGAGCTGCCGTGTCCACCCTCGGGTACCGGTCGGACCACTCGGAGGCGACGGCCGGCGCCGAGCGCGCCTTGGCTCCTGGCCAATCGGTACGCCCCGGCGCGCATTCGGCCTATGCGATTTGTCATGCTGGCAGTGCCGAGCGCGCTCGGGCCCGTCGCGCGCAGGGCTGCCGCGGCGCAGCGGCAACTCGTCGCCAAGCGCGCCGGTCGACCGCCGTCGCGCACCTCGCAGCGCTCGCGCGCCGATGGCCGAGCCGCTCGCCGAGCGAGCCCGACCGGCGGTATGCGGCGGATCTTCGCCGTGATAGCCACGACGGTCCGCATCGATCGGCGCGGCCACCCGGCCCTTCGCCCTCGAAGCCACCTTCGGACGCGAGGAAGGAATGTCGCTCACGGACGGGATCCGCTTCTTCGCCGCGACCGACGTCGGTCGCGTGCGCGACCACAACGAGGACAATTACCTCGTCGATCGCAAGCTCGCGCTGTTCATCGTGGCCGACGGCATGGGCGGCCACGCCGCCGGCGAGGTCGCCAGCGCGCTCGCCGTGCGCACCGTGCACGAGGAGCTGCGCAAGCAGCGGCAGCTCGTCGACGATTACGAGATCGGCGCCAAGGGGGCGCGGGCGGTCTCGACGCGCGAGATGCTCAACCTGCTCGAGTTCGCGGTGCAGCGCGCCTGCGCACGCATCCACGAGGAGGCCATGGCCGACGCGCAGAAGCGCGGCATGGGCACCACGCTCTCGGCCATGCTCTTCGCCCGCGACAAGGCCTTCGTCGCGCACGTCGGCGACTCGCGCATCTACCAGTACCGCGGCGGCCGCGTTCAGCAGATCACCGAAGACCACACCGTGTTCAACGAGCTGCTCAAGCGCGGCAAGCTCACCCGCGAGCAGATCGAGAAGGTCGCGCACAAGAACGCGATCACGCGCGCGGTGGGGGTCTACGAGCGCGTCGAGGTCGACACGCTCGCGATCGAGGTCTTGCCGGGCGACGCCTACCTGCTCTGCTCCGACGGCCTGCACGGCTACCTCGACGACAAGCACCTCGACGTGCTGTCGGTGCTCGAGGGCTACCGCCCCGAGGACCAGGCGCAGGCGTTCATCGAGCACGCCAATGCGCGCGGCGGCAAGGACAACATCACCGACGTCATCGTCCGCGTCGAGGCGGGCGATCACGACGCCGAGCGCGCGCGCCGGCTCCAGGCCAAGCGCGACACGCTCGCGCGCATGGCGCTCTTCTCGCGGCTGTCCGAGCGCGAGCTCTTGCGCGTGCTGCAGGTCGCCGAGATCCGCGACTTCGCGCGCGGCGAGCACGTGATGCGCGAGGGGGAGCGCGGCGACGAGCTCTTCGTCGTGCTCACCGGCAAGGTCGCCGTGGTGCGCGGCGAGGCGGTGCTCACCCACCTCGGCCCCGGCGAGCACGTCGGCGAGATGGCGCTCATCCGCGCGGTGCCGCGCTCGGCGGACGTGATCGCCGACGTCGACAGCGAGCTCGTCGCCATCAAGCGCGCCGACTTCTTCGAGATCCTCCGCCGCGAGCACGAGATCGCGATCAAGTTCCTCTGGCAGTTCCTCGGCGTGCTCGCCGATCGGCTCGATCAGACGAGCCGGGAGCTGCGCACCGCGCGCGAGCACGAGGGGATCGAGGACATCACCTCCGAGATCTTCGGCGAGCTCGACGACGACGCGCCGACCGGCGAGCACCGGCGCGTGGACTGAGCCGCGACTTCGCTCAGCCGCGCGCCACGCGCTCGGCGCACACGTCGGCGAGCGCCATGATGGCGATCTGCGGGTTCACCCCGAGGTTGCCGGGGAAGACGCTCGAGTCGGCGACGTAGAGCGACTCGGTCGCGTGATGGCGGAAATCGGGGCGAACGACGCTCCGTTCGGGGTCGGAGCCCATGCGCGCGGTGCCGAACAGGTGCGTCATCGACATCGAGTAGTCGCTCGCGACGAGCGACCCCTCGCGCTCGAAGGCCGCCATGCGAGCGCGATCGCGCACCACGAGGTCGAACCCGGGCACGCCGGGGTAGACCTCGCGCGCGCCGGCGGCGAGGAGCACGTCGCCGAGGATGCGCACCGCGCGGCGGGCCTTCTTCACGTCGTCGTCGGTGAGCGAGTAGAGGACGATCGGCCGCGTCGGCCCGGGGCGAACGGTGCCGCGCGCCGAGGCGCGCAGGGCCGCGCCCCACACCGCGTAGCGATCGAGCTCGGCCAGGCGCATTGCGAGGTCGCGCCCGACGCCCGGGACGCGGCTCGCGAGGATCAGCCGAGCGCCTCGAGCTTGATCCCCTCGCCGCGGTGGCCAGTGACCTCGTGCCCCTGCGTCGCGCCCGCCCAGTTGCGCACCGGCTCATCGAAGCGGCCGGTCGCCGAGACGCCAGGGTGCGCGCTGAGCCCATCGCCGACGGGACCCTGCCGAAGCCCGCTTCGACGCAGCAGGCACGGCGTCTGGATCGCGCTCGCCGCGAGGACGACGGCGCGCCTGGCGCGCACCGACAAGCGCGCCCCCGCGGCCGTCTTGCCCGTGACGCCGCGCGCGCGACCGCGTTCGACGGTGACGTGATCGACGCGCACCCCGGCGAAGATGCGGCCGCCGGCCGCGACCGCGTCGGGCAGGAAGCTGCGGTCCATCGAGAGCTTCGCGCCGTGCGGGCACCCCTGCAGGCAGCGCCCCGAGCCGACGCACCCCTCGACGTTGCGGCGGATCGGTCGGTGCGCGACGCCGAGCGCCTCGGCCCCCTTGGCGAGCAGAAGGTTCTTCGGACCCGCGACCGACGCGTCGGTCGGCCTCACGTTCAGGCGCGCCTCGATGCGCTCCTCGGCCGCCGCGATCTCCTCGTAGCGCAGCGCGGCGCCGAGGCCAGGATCGGCCTCGCCCCACGCGTCGACGATCTCGCGCGGCAACTTCCAGCTGATGGCGCCGTTGACCACCGAGGTGCCGCCGACCACGCGCCCTTGCAGGTAGGGCATCGACACGTTGCCGAACGCGATCGAGGTCCCCATGTCGCGGTAGAGCGACGCCATGGCGCGCACGCCGCTGGCGAGATCGGAA
>JAJXTK010000373.1 GCA_021783935.1 Myxococcales bacterium
CCACGCGATCGGTCGGGTGGTGCGGGCCGATGATCTCGCCGTGATCGGAGGTCGCGATCACGATCGTCGTCTCGGCGAGGCCGAGCCGGTCGAGCGCGTTGATGAGGCGCTCCTCGAGCCGATCGACGTAGCGCGCGGCGGCGACGTACTGCTCGACGTCGTCGCGCGCGGCGTGACGGAGCGCGACGCCCGGGCCGGGGAATCCGGGCGGGTGGGTCGCGTTGAAGTGCACGACGCCGACGAAGAACGCGCCCCGCGCGGCGAGCGACGCGAGCTCGACGATCGCGCTGTCGACGGCGACGCCGTCGTCGACGCCGCGATCGTTCACGAGCTCGGCCGAGAGCTCCTCGCCGGTCCGGTAGCGATCGACGTTCGCGTCGAGGAAGTACTCGTCGAAGTGGCTGAACGAGTAGCTCTGCGCCGAGAACAAGAAGGTCGCCGCGCCGCACGCCTTGCCGAGCTGCCAGAGCGAGGTCGCCCTGCCGTAGGCGTCGGTCGGGCCGCCGGGGTCGACGCCGGAGAGGATCGCGGGGACGCTCGACTCGGTCGCGGTCGAGTTGGTGCGCGCGAAGGGGAACGCGTGGTAGCCCTCGGCGCGGCGCGCGGGGATCGTCACGCCGAACGGCGCGCTCTCGCGCGCTGGGAGCGTCGCGTAGTCGAGGCCGCCGAAGACCGCGTCGGCGCGCAGCGCCTCGTGCACGAGCACCAGCACGTTCGGGCGACGCCGCGCGGGCTGCGGCGGGATCGTAGGCCGCACCGGCGCGACCAGGTGCCGGACCTTGGTCAGCGACGCGAGGCCGTACTGCGCGAAGGCCGCGGCCGCGTTCGCGTCGACCGGGAGCGGATCCTGGAAGCCGGGCGCCCCGAGCACCAGCGCGCCGAGCACGCCGTAGGCGCCCAGCGCGATCGCGAGCCGGCCTCGCGTCGCCCGCAGCGGCGCGAGCCGGCCTCGCAGCGCCACGACGAACAGCGCGCCCATCCCGACCAGCGCGAGCACGTGCCAGGGCCCCACGATCCAGCGCGCGATCATCCAGACGCTGCGCAGCTCCGCGATCGACCACTTCAGCGCTTGCCAGCTCGCCGACTGATCGAGCTCGAGCCGATAGGCGAAGCTCGCCAAGAACAGCGACGCCGCCGCGAGCGAGGCGATCGCGAGCACGCCCGCGCGCGCCCGATCGCCGCGCGGCCGCCGCGACAGCAGCTCGGCGCCGAGCTGCCAGCTGCCGATCGAGAAGAGCGCGCCGAGCGCGTAGACGGCGACGTCTTGCCGCGACCAGCGCCGCGGGCTCGCGCTGCCGTGGGCCGCGCGGCGAAGCCACAGATCGACCGCGAGGAGCGTGAGCGGCGGCACGAGCGCGCGCCATCGCGTGCGGAGCGCTGGCGGGATCATCGGGCTCAGAACGTGGTGCCGAGCGAGGCGTAGAGCGTGCGCCCGCTCTGGAGGATGGTGCGCTGCGTGTACTCGGTGCTCACCGGCGCGGCCCAGCGCGAGTCGAGCAGGTTGTAGACGCCGAACCCCCAGCGCAGCCCCGCGCGCTCGGATTGCCCTGAGAAGACGAGGTCCCAGACGATGGCGGCGCGCGTCTGCATCTGCGGCGGGTCGGTGATCGAGTCGTAGCGGTCCCACGCCGGGCCGATCACCGACACGCGCGTCGAGAGCAAGAGCGTGCGCGCGACGAGCGGCGCGACCCCCTTGACCCCGGCGAGGAACCAGGGGGAGTTCGGCACCTCGCGCCGAAGGGCGGCGTCGTCGAGGTAGCGCGTCTTCTGCAGCGACATCTGCCCCGAGAGCATCCACCCCTCGCGCAGCTCGCGCCGCAGCTCGAGCTCGCCGCCCACGGTCTGCACGCGATCGGGGGAGTTCGTGTAGTAGTTCGGATCGGTCACCGTGCCGCCGCCGAGCAGCACGATGAGGTTCGAGACGCGGTTGACGTAGCCGCTGGCCAGCGCGACGAGCGACGGCGTGAGCCGCTGGCTGACCTCGAGCTCCGCCGACCAGACGTCCTCCGGCGCGAGGCCACCCGACGCGCGCTGCGTCTCGGCCGCGTAGTAGAGCTCGTAGACCGAGGGGGCGCGGAAGGCGCGCCCGACGAAGAGCTTCGCGATGCCGTCGCGCCAAGGGCGCGTCACGACCGACAGGCGCGGGTTGGCCGACGAGCCGAACGTCGAGTAGCTGTCGACGCGCACGGCCGGCGAGATGCGCACGCGCTCGCTCGCCGTGATGTCGGCGATCGCGTAGGCGGCGCTGACCCAGAAGGGGTCGTTGCGATCGATGATCGTGGTGCCGTCGTCGCGGGTGCCGAGCTGGCGCGCCTCGAAGTGACGCTGCAGCTCGCCGCCGACGGTCACGTGCACCGCGTCGCCGATCGGGAACACGAGGCGCTCCTCGAGGCCGCCCCAGAAGCCGCGGAAGGTGTCGTGCTCGTCGCCGCCGTCGGCGACCTGATAGGCGAGCACGCCGTCGAAGCCGTAGAAGTTGCCGTGCAGGCGGCTGTTCAACACGACGTCCTTGGCGAGCGGGTGATCCCACCGCAGCTCGGCGTACGCGCGCCGATCACGAAACTGCGTGTCGGGGCTGGCGAAGATCGTGTCGGAGACGCCCGTGGGGAGCGTCTTGTTGCGGTCGGTGTAGAGCCACTGGAGCGTGAGCTCCTTGAACCACGCGCGGCCGGTGAAGGTGCCCGCGGCGAACCCGTCGAGCCCGACGGCACGACCGTCGCTCGTCGAGCTCGCGAACTCGGGGAAGGAGAAGTCGCGGCCGTCCGGCGACCACGCGAGCGACACCGACGTCCAGGCGCCGAAGTCCTTGCCGCCGTTCCAGGTGGCGTGCACGCGCGAGCGCATGACGCCGTAGTCGACCGCCGAGATGCCCGCCTCGACGTGCGTCGGCTCGTCGCGCCCGCGCGTGACGAGGTTCACGACGCCGAAGAAGGCCGAGCTGCCGTACAGCGCGGAGCCCGGGCCGCGCACGACCTCGATGCGATCGACGTCCTCGAGGTCGACGCGCCCGTCGAAGCCGACGTACGACGAGCCGATGTAGTCGTCGTTGGTCGGCTGCCCGTCGACCGTCACGAGCACTCGGTTGCCGTAGTCGCCGGGGCGGCTGAAGCCGCGGATGCCGATCGAGGCGTAGGCGCGATCGTCCGACACGTAGACGCCGCGCACGCCGCGCACCGCGTCGGCGATGGTCGGATAGCCCATCGCGCGCAGCTCGACGTTGGGGATGATCGACACCGACGCCGGCGCCTCGTCGACGGTCTCGGTGCTGCGCGAGGCCGCGGTGACCTCCTGCGCCGCGGCGAGGTGCAGATCGAGCTTCTGCTCGCCGTCGACCGAGACCGCGATCTTGCGCTCGATCGCGCGGTAGCCCGCGTGCGACACCCGCACGAGGTGGCCGCCGACCGGGACCTGCAGCACCGCGGGGGTGAAGCCGGACGACTTGCCGTCGATCTCGATGAGCGAGTCGCGCAGGTCCGCGTCGACGACCACGGTGCCCGAGAGCACCGAGAGCTGCGGGTGCAGCGCGCGCTTCTCGCGCGGCGCGAGATCGAGCGGGAGCTCGAGCGGCCGGAACCCCTCGCGTCGCAGCCTGAGCGAGTGCTTGCCGGGGGGCAGCGTCAGCGTGCACGGCGTGACGCACGCCGCATCGCCGTCGTCGCGGTCGACGCGGACCTCGGCGCCCGCGGCCGCGGGGTCGTCCGCCGCGAGCGTGATCGTGGCGAGCAGCGGCTTGAGCTTCAGCGTGACGAGCGTGCGGCTCCCCTCGGCGATCGCGATCTCGTCCGAGCTGGCCGGCTCGTAGCCCGGCAGCTCCGCGAGCACGCGGTACTTGCCGGCCGCGAGGCCGAGCAGCCGCGGGGCGCTGCCGCGCGCGCCGAGGTCCTTGCGATCGAGGTAGAGCGTCGCCCCCGCGGGCTCGGTGCGCACGTCGAGCACGGCGACCTTCGGGGCGATGCGCGCGATCGCCTCGTCGATTTGCCGGCCGAGGGTCGCGCTCGCGCGATCGCGCGCCTGCACGTAGGCGCGAAAGGCGTCGGGGAAGCGCGAGAGGTGCTCGTAGGAGCGCGCGACGTCGAAGAGGACGTTCGCGTTCGGCGCGAGGCGGTTGCTCGCGAGGAAGTGCTCGAGCGCGCCGAGGTAGTCGCCGACCTTGTAGCGCTCGGCGCCGAGCTGGAACTGCAGCTCGGCCTCGTCTGCGACGTCGGCGGCGCGCGAGATCGGCGTGACCGCGGCGCCCGAGACGACGAGCGCGACCGCGGTCAGGGAGCGTCGAACCATTCGCCTCGAAGCCACGAGCAGCCTCACCGCGACAGCTGGATGTCCACCGTTTGCGTCGGGGCCGCCGCCGGCTTGGCGGTCGCGGTCGCCGCCGGCCTCGCCGCGGCGGGTCGGCTCGGCGTGGTGGCAGAGGGGGCAGGCTCTGCCGACGGCGCAGGGGCGCTCGCCGCCGCGGGCGGCTCCTCGCGCGAGAGCCGGGCGACGACGTGCACGGTCTTGTCGGCCGGCCCCTGCTCGAAGGCGTACGGCCGATACCCCTCGAGCTGCAGCGTGTACACGCGCGCCGACTCGGCGAGCGGCCGCGGATCGAGCGCCAGCGTGAGCGGCGTCGTGCCGAGGTCGCGAGCGCCGGCGAGCACGTGGGCCCCGCTCGGCGTCGAGTCGATCACGAGCATGAAGCTCGGGGCGCTGCCGGCGCTCGGGGCGACGGGGGGCGGCGCGGCGGCGTCGCGCTCGCCGCCGAGGCGCACGATCGCGAGGACGACCCCGCCGACGAGCAGCAGGCCGGCCGGCACGCCGAAGAGCCACGCGCGCCGCCTCGCCGCGGCCGGCAGGATCGAGCGCGGACCGGTCAGCGAGACCGAGCGATCGGCGATCGTCGCGGGCTCGGGCGCGACGCCGAGCGCCGCGCGCCCCGCGGGGGTCATGAGCGGCTCGATCGCCCCGGCCGCGGGCGGGATCCCGTCGCGCTCGGGGACCCCTTGGGCCGAGGGGTGCGTGCCGAGCTCCTCGAGGATCTCCTCGACGGTCTGCGGCCGCAGCGCGGGGGGCTTCTCGAGGCAGCGGTGCACGAGCCCCGACAGCCACGTCGGCACGGTCGGCGCGACCGCCTGAAGCGCGATGGGGGTCTCGTGCACGTGCGCGGTCATCAGCGCCATCGCGGTCTTGTGCTGCGGGAAGGGGGACTGCCCCGCGAGGCATCGGTACATCAGCACGCCGAGCGAGTAGATGTCCGAGCGCGCGTCGACCACGCCGGTCATCACCTGCTCGGGGGCGACGTAGCCGGGCGAGCCGACGAAGATCCCCTCCATCGTGAGCGCCGGCTCCTCCTTGGACGCCTCGGCGACGATCTTGCCGATGCCGAAGTCGAGCAGCTTCACGAGCTCTTCGCCGCCGCGCGCCCGCGTGATCATCACGTTGGCGGGCTTGAGATCGCGGTGCACGACGCCGAGCGCGTGGGCCTCGTGCAGGCCGCGCGCGATCTGGCGGACGAGCCGCACGGTCTCCGGCCAGGGCAGGGCGCGGCGCTCGTGGAGCAGCGCCTCGAGGGTCTGCCCCGCGACGAGCTCCATCGCCATGTAGTAGTTGCGCTCGACCTCGGGCTCGTCCCCCTCGGGGTCGATCCGCCCGAAATCGTGGACGGTGACGACGTTCGGGTGCGACAGGCGCGCGAGGATGCTCGCCTCGCGCAAGAAGCGCTTCTCGAGGACGTCCCCCTCGGAGCCCTCGGCCGCGGTCGGCGAGACGGCCACGATCTTGATCGCGACGACGCGCCCGAGCGGCCGCTGCTCCGCGCGGTAGACGCGCCCCATGCCCCCCGCGCCGATGCGATCGAGCACGAGGTATTTGCCGCCGATGACCGTGCCGATCCGCGGGTCGCGCGCGGCCGACGGGCGCGGCGCACGATCGTCGCTCACCTCGCACCTCCGGCGCTCGTCGGGCGGCTCACCGTCCTCGCAGCATAGACGAGCGCGCGTGGTCGAGGGGCGCGGCGAGGGGCGCGGCGAGCGGCGCGGCGCCGTTCACGCGCAGAAGGGGCGCCCCGCGGTGCGGCTGCGCAGCAGCCCGGCGGGCTCGGCGAATCGCGCGCCGAACCTGGCCTCGTACGACGCGAGCCGACGCGCCGTCTCCTCGGCGCCGAGCGCGTCGGTGTAGCGAAAGGGCCCACCGCGATGCGCCGGGAAGCCGAGCCCCACCACGGCGACGACGTCTCCGTCGCGCGCGTGGTCGATCGCGCCGTCGTCGAGCGCGCGGATCGCCTCGGCGACGAACGCGAGGGAGGTGCGCGCCTGGATCTCCTCGGCCGCCACCACCTTGTCGCCGCGGGTGGCGATCGTCGCGCGCCCGAGCAGCCGCGCGACCAGGCGCGGGCCCGCTCCCTCGGCCAGGGCGATGGCCCCGCGCTCCCACCCCCAGTCGAGCAGCGCGTCGTCGATCCTCGCGGGCGCGACCCCTTCGTCGGCGAGGCGCGCGACCTCCTCGAGCAGCGCCCGCAGGACTCGGAGCCCGAAGCCGCGCGTCGGCACCGCGAGCGCCGAGAGCGCGCGCGCGAGCCCCGCGGCCGCCTCGAGCGCGCTCGGG
>JAJXTK010000374.1 GCA_021783935.1 Myxococcales bacterium
CGAGACCGGCCGATCCTCTCCCGGGTCATGCCGCGATCTCCCGCGCGATCGACCACGGCCTGCTGACGGTCACAGTCTCCGCAGGCCGCTTCTCGACGGCCTGCTGGCGCGGCGGCGCGCACGCCGCGGTCACGAGCCCTCGTGTAGCTCATCGTGCGTGCGAGTGCGCGCTCGCGGCGGCGAACGCCGCCGAACGCCGCGAGCCAGCGCCGCACCTCATCCGTCGCGGCCGCCGTAGCGTTCGCGCGGGCAGCGCGGCTCGCTCGAAGGCCCGGCGACCGCTACGATCGCAACGCTGATGTCCGCCCCTCCGGTCACCCTCCACGCCGGTTCCGTGTTCGCCGGCGACTTCGAGGTCCTGCGCCCGCTGGGCGAAGGGGGCATGGGCGCCGTCTACGTGGTGCGTCAGCGGAGCACCGGGGTCGAGCGCGCGCTCAAGGTGATGCACCCGCAGCTGGTGAACGACGACAAGCTGCGGCAACGCTTCTTGCAGGAGGCCAAGATCGGCGCCCAGATCGAGAGCGATCACGTGGTCGCCGTGGTGGGCGCCGGCGTCGACGGCGACAAGGGCGTTCCGTGGATCGCGATGGAGCTCTTGAAGGGCGAGACGCTCTCGAGCGCGGTGCGCCGAAGGGGCCCGCGGTCGGCGGCCGAGGTGCGCGAGATCTACGGCCAGCTGTGCCACGCGCTCGGCGCTGCCCACGCGCTCGGCGTGGTCCATCGCGATCTCAAGCCCGAGAACGTCTTCCTCGCCGTGCCGCGTCGCGAGGGGGTGCCGTTCGTCGTCAAGGTGCTCGACTTCGGCATCGCGAAGCTCGTGGCCGAGGCCAAGACGCAGGCGCAGACGGGCGCCATCGGCACGCCGCTCTGGATGGCGCCCGAGCAGACCGAGATCGGCCGCAACATCAGCCCGGCCACCGACGTCTGGTCGCTTGGCCTGCTCGCCTTCTGGCTGCTCACCGGGCGGTCGTACTGGCGCGCGGGGGCCGAAGACGACGCCAGCCCGATGGCGCTGCTGCGCGAGGTCTGCTTCGAGCCGCTCGCGTTCGCGAGCGCGCGCGCCCACGAGCTCGGCTGGGAGGGGACGCTCCCCGTCGGCTTCGACGCGTGGTTCGCGCGGTGCGTCGACCGCGATCCGACCGTGCGCTTCCGCGATGCGCGCGAGGCCCGGGCGGGCTTCGAGGAGATGCTCCTCTCCGTCGGTCCGCTGACCACCGGCCAGATCCGGGCGATCCAGCCGCCGATCTCCTCGGACGCGCCCACGCTCCCCTCCATCCCGGAGGTGTCGTCGGTCGAGCGCATCGCGGTCGCGACGCCGCTCGTCGGCGCCTCTCTTCGCACTCCGATCACCTCGCCGAACGCCGCCTCGACGCCGGCGACGACGCCCCTTGGCGAGCCCATCGCGCGCCCTGCCACGACGTCAGCGCCGCTCGCCGGGCCGTCGATCCAGACCACCGGCGATCTGTCGGCGCACACCGACGCGATGCCCTCGATCCCGGTGAGCCGCACGCCGCGCTGGCTGCTGCTCGGCGCGCTCGCCGCCGCGGTCGGGGTCGGCATGTTCGTGCGCGCGGCGGTGCGTGGTCGTGACGACGTCGCGGCCGCGCCGCCAGCGAGCGCGACGACGGTCGCCTCGGCCGGGCCCGTCGCCAAGCCCTCGAGCTCCGCCAAGGCGACTTCGAGCGCCGCGCCTGCCCGCGCGTGCGGGGCCGGCATGGTCTACGTGTCCGGCGGCGCCTTCTTCGCGTCGGGGCGCGTCGACACGATCGTCGTCGACGACTTCTGCCTGGACGTGCGCGAGGTGACGACCGCGGCCTACGCCGAGTGCGTGAGAGAGAAGAAGTGCTCCGACGACGGGCTCACGCAAGAGGGCCTCTGCAACTACGGCATCAAGGGCAAGGAGCGCCACCCGATCAACTGCGTCGATTGGGATCAGGCCGCGGCCTTCTGCGCGGCCCACGGCAAGCGCCTGCCGAGCGAGGACGAGTGGGCATGGGCGGCGCGCGGCGCCGAGGTCGGCAGCATCTTTCCGTGGGGAGACGACCCGCCGACCGATCAGCTCTGCTGGTCGGGCACCATCGACCGCGCGGTGCTCGGCACGTGCGAGGTCGGCACGCACCCGACGGGTCGCACCCCCTTCGGCGTCGATGACCTCGCCGGCAACGTCGCGGAGTGGGTGACGACGACGCGCGAGGTCCACGAGACGGTCCGCCCGCTGCTCGGCGACGACTGGAGGTCGAAGCAGTCCTCCTTCGCGCGAGACGGCTCGGGACGAGCCTCGGTCGCCTCGGAGGCGGGCGCGCGCAACGCGCACAGCAACACCGTCGGCCTTCGCTGCGCGTCGAAGCCGTAGGCGCCGGGCCCCAAGACACGACGAAGCCCGCGAGGTGCGCTCGCGGGCCGCGTCGTTTGCGAGCGGTATCTCAGCTCTTCTTCTTGGCGCGCGCCTTGTAGCCGGGCGGCACGGGGCCGTCGTCGTCGTCGGCCGCCTTCTTCTTCGCCTTCTTGGCCTCGTCCTTGGGCTTCGCCTCGCCCTTCGGCTTGTCGCCGGCCTTCGCCTCGGCCGCCTTGCGGTCTTCGAGCAGCTTGCCGAGCGTCGTGCGCACGTCGCCGTCGGAGGTCGCGTCGGTCGCGACCTCGCCGACCCACGCCGTGTCCTTCGCGTCGCCGAGCCGGAGCAGGCCGTTCGCGAGCGCGCCGATCGCGTCGCTGATCGCGGGCGAGCCCTGCGCGCTGCCGCGGTACATCTCGATGAAGCGCTTCATCATCGGCACATCGGAAGGCTGCGCCAGCGTCGCGATGGCCAACGCCGTCGGCACGAGATCCTTCGTCGGCGTCGCGGGATCGAGCAGGTGCGAGAGCAGCAGCGGCACCGCCTCGCTCTTGCCCTGCAGCGCGAGCGCGGTCGCGATCGGACCGACCGGCGGCGCGCTGGTGTCGTAGAGGAAGCTCGCGTGCCGCTGGAGCCGCTTCATCATCTTCGCCGCGCCGTTCTTGCGCGTCGCGAGCTGCGCGCGGGCCTCGTCGCGGAGCACGGGCGCCGCGCGTGGATCGTCGGCCAGGTCGAGCAGGACGAGCGTCGCGTCCTCGTCCTCGATCGACGCGAGCGCCTGCGTGAGGAACAGCTGCGCAGTCGCGAGATCGGCCGACCGCAGCGAGACGGCCTCGCCGATCTGCTGGGTGAGCTGCGGGGCGTCCCCCTTGCCCACGGTGAAGCCATCGACCTCGACGTCGGCGGCCATGGCCGGCTTGCCGAACGAGAGCGTCTTGGTGACCGCGCCGTTGCTCGCCGCCACGAGCAGCACGTTGCCGCTCTCGTCGATCGTGACCACGCCGTCGCGGGTGGCCGCCGCGGCGATGAAGTCCGCCTTGTTGGTGACGACCCACGCGGGCTTCGCCGACGTCGCGTCGAGGCCGAAGAGCAGCCGGTAGTAGGCGCCATAGAGCTTGCCCTGCTCGAAGGTCGCGCCACCCGCCGTCGGTCTCCCGGCGAGGAACGTCTTGTCGATCGCCGTCGCCTTGATGGGATCCATCTGCTGCGGCGCGACGTAGAGCTCGCGGCGCACCACGCTCGGGAGATCCTTCGGCGGTCCGATGAGGTCGGCCGGCTGCGCCTTCGGCAGCGCGGCATCGAGGCGCAAGAGGCGCCCCTGGCCGGCGTAGAGCTCGCCGCCGATCGGCAGGATGCGCGTCGTCTCGTTGCGGATGCTGAAAATAGCGAGCTGATCGCCCGAGCGCGCGTCGAACGCGGTGACGAACTGCGCCTTCCAGGGCACGACCACCGTGCCGCCCGCGACGCCCGGCGCGGCGAGCTCCACGTCGGTGACCCTCTCGCCGACGACGCTGCCGCCCGCGCCGATCACGTAGAGGTGGCTACCGTCCTCGGCCTTGGTCGTGAGCGCCGCGACGTCGCCGTCGGCGCCCGCGCCCACGAGCTTGCCGCGCACCTTCTTGGTCGACCACTTGGCCGCGCCGGTCTTCGCGTCGAGCGCGAACACCTCGCCGGCGCCCTGACCGACGACGATCGGACCGGCCAGGCGCGGGCGCGTGTCGATCGCGTGGGTGAAGCTCCACGTCTTGCCCGTCGCCAGATCGATCCCCATCAGCTCTTGCGTGCCGGTGACGGCGATCGCGACGTCCGGCACCGCCCCGGGGGGGGCCTTCGCGAGGCTCGCGAGCACCGCCTCTTGCGCCTTGTCGTTCCTCGGATCGTTGGCGGCCTCGAGCGAGAACGCCTGCCCCGAGACCCCCGCGCCGCCGGCGCCCCCGCCGCCGCAGCCGGCGACGCAGACGAGCGAGGCGCAGAGGCCCGCGAGCACGAGAGACAGGCCGATGGGGCGGATCATTTGGCACCTTCCAGCGACTTGATCGCGTCGTCGAGCGACTTCTCCACGGTCTTCGAGCCTCCCTTGGGCCACGCGTTGCGCAGGTCCTGGAGGAAGTCGCGCGCCTTGCGGGTCTGCAGGCGCTGGACGGCGTGCACGAATTTCAGCTTCACCTCGTCCGGGACGTTGGCGCGCGCGACCACCTGCTGGATGCCGCTCGAGATCACGTCGAACGGGCGGCTCGCGAGCCGCTCGAGCAGCTCGTCGCAGCTCTTGGCGTCGCACAACATCCCAATCGACGCGGCCGCCTCATTCACCCCTTTGTCGAGCGCGATCACGAGATCGGGAATCGCCTCCGGGGCCTTCAGCGCGCCGAGGTGCGTGGCCGCGAGCGCGTGCACGCGCGGGTCGAGGTCGCCGAGCGCGGTGCGCAGCCCACGGACCGCGATCGGCCCCTTGACCGCCCCGAGGCAGTTGACCGCGGCGATGCGGACGTCGGCGTCGCGGTGCGCCAGGTACTGCTCGGCCACGTCGGCCGCGGCCGGATTCTCGAGCGCGGCGAGGGTTTCGAGCGCCTTCTTGAGGAGATCCTTGGGCAGCCCGCGCTCGAGCCGCTTGACGATGGCCGGCACGAGCGCCTGCCCACCGCCGTCTTTGCCCGCGGCGCGCGCGCGATCGATGGCCTCCCCGATCTTCGCCGGCTGATTGCCCAAGATCGCCGCCGCGGCCTCTTTTGCGTCGAGCCTCGCCCCCTTCTGCGCGGACGACGTCGTCGCGCCGAGGATGGTCAGAGCCAGCGCGCCCGCCCCCAAGAGTCGCTTGTCCATGGCGCGGCCACTTACGGCCGGAGCCCTTGCGAGGCAAACCGCGGCGGGGTCTCGAGGTTCGCGGCGGCGCGGCCGCGAAGACGAGCGCGCGCGTTGCTCCGGATGCGCCGCTGCCTGCCTTGCGGATTCGTGCGGCCGCGCGCGATACTGTCAAAACCCGCGCCGCGCGCGCGAGGGAGGTTCGAGATGGCCGCCGACGAAACCGACGACCTGCCGACGTTCAAGCGTGATGCAAGCGGCTTCCTCTCCTCCACGGAGCGAGGCATTTCCGATCGCGCGTTCGACACCATCGAGCGTGCTCCGATCGGCGACGATTCTGGCAAGCCCATCCCCGCGCAGCACTGCTCGCACGGGTCGCACGGGTCGCACGGGTCGCACGGGTCGCACGGCTCGCACGGCTCGCACGGCTCGCACGGCTCGCACGGCTCGCACGGGTCGCACGGCTCGCACGGCTCGCACGGCTCGCACGGTAGCTGGTGAGCGCGCGAGGCCGGCGTGCGCCTCCGCCGCCCAGGGCGGCGCGCTCTGGCGAGGTAGGTTCGCGTACGACGGCTCGTGGGCCACGACGCGTCGTTGAACTGTTGGCAGCTGGCCGCTAGCTTCGTCTCACGCGCTCAATGCCTTATCGGAGGCATGCGCGCCTCACAACCCGATCTCGAGGGAGGGTCATGGCACTCGATTCGCCCCCCACACGTCGTCGCGCGCTCCTCACGCTGGGCGCATCCCTCCCCGCCTTCGCGGCCGCGCGCCTCGCTTTTGCGTCGCCCGCCGCGCGCGTCGAGGTCGCGGCCGTGACGCGCATCCCTCGGGCCGTCGGCGCAGCCGATCTCGCGATGGCCGCAGCCGACGCGGAGGCGTCCGAGCTGCTCGGCGCGCTGCGGCGCGGCAGTCACCTCGGCGCTTCGCGCGTGATCGAGGTCGGCCCGGTGCGACATGGCTCCATCGCGCTCTCGATGGCATCTTCCGGCGGCCGCCCTTTTCAGCTCGACGTGCTCCGTGACGACGGCCGCGGCGGCGCGGTCGGTCGCGCGCCGGGGCTCGCGATCTACGTGAGCAACGAAGGGGACGGCGGCACCCCGACCGACGAGGAGCAGGGGCTCGCCGCGATGGCGCTCGCCCGGCTGCTCCGGCGACGGGTGCGCGAGGGGGCCCGCGTTCCCGCCATGCTGACCCTCGTCGAGCGAGAGCAGCGCTTTCCTCGAGGCCTGTTCCGCGCCTAGGCGCCGCCGCGAGGCCTCGAGTCTCAGGTTCACGACCAGCCTCGTGCAGCGCACGAAAGTAGGCATATTCATGGGCAAGATCGCGAACTCGGGTCGCACCCTCTCCGCCTCTCTGCTCGCCGTCCTCAGCGCGCTCGCGCTCGCGGGCCCGGGTTGCGCGACCGGCGCCACCACCTCCAACACGGGCGACATCGACGCGAGC
>JAJXTK010000375.1 GCA_021783935.1 Myxococcales bacterium
GAGGCATTCTAGTACCGAGTGCACGGAGGTTCGCGCGGGCAATGCGCGGTGCGAGGGCGCAGGCGCAAATGCGCAGCCGGCCCCCGCGACGTGAACGTCGGTGCGGAGCGCCTTCGCGGTTGGCGGGTGGTCCAGCAACGGACTTCCGGCGCGAAGTACCTGGGGTGGTCGGGGGTATTTCCATGGAGTCATCGCAGCCGCGCGTCGCGTCGAGCCAGCCCAAGCGGTACGTGCACGTCGAGCGCTTGAACCCGGCCTCCGCGAGCTCGCAGTCGTACCTCGTCGCCGACCTCTCGAGCGGTGAGGCCGCGATCCTCGACCCCGTCGACCCGTACGTCTCGGCGTACCTCGCGAGGCTCGACCGCGCCGAGCTGCGGCTCGTCGCGATCGTCGACACGCACACCCACGGCGATCACGTCTCCGGCGCGCCGAGGCTCTCGCGCGAGACCGGCGCCCCCATCGTGATGCACCACGACGCGCCGCGCGCCTGCGTCCGCAGCCGTGTCCGCGACGGTGATGAGATCGTCGTCGGCGCGCTGCGCTTGCGCGTCCTCGAGACCCCCGGCCACACCTACGACGGGATCTCGCTCGCCGTCGATGGGGTGCTGTTCGTGGGCGACCTGCTCGAGCTCGGCGACCGCGGGCACGCGGGCGAGGCGTGTGGCGATGCTCGCGCGCTCGCCGAGAGCCTGGGGCGCCTCTCGAGCCTCGATGGGCAGACGCGCGTCTACGGCACGCGCACGGCGCCGGCCGAGCCCCTCGCGTGGGCGCTCGAGCGGGCGCGACGCGGCCTGTCCGCCGAGCACGGCGCGCGTGGCGGCGCCGGCCCGCGGAGCTTCAGCATGCCGGCCGATCCGGCCGCCTTCCGCGTGATGGAGGCGAACCTCTCGTGCGACACGCCGAGCGCCCCCGACGAGCGCGCGCTGCCCGGAGAGGTGCCGCGCATCGACCCCGACGCGCTCGCCGCGGCGCTGCGCTCCGAGCGCGCGCCGGTCGTCGTCGACGTGCGATCCCCCGACGAGTTCTTCGAAGATCCTCTCGGCCGAATCCCCGGGGCGCTGCTCGTGCCGCTCGAGCACCTCGCGGCCGAGGCCGAGACGCTGCGAGGCATCGACGCGCCGCTGGTGGTCACGTGCCGGACGACGGCCCGCGCGGTGGCAGCGGCGAGCGTGCTCGCGCACGCGGGGCTCCACGACGTCGTGGCGCTGACGGGAGGGGTGACGGCGTGGAGGAGGGCGGGGCACCCGGTCGAGCGCGACGTCATCGAGGCGCGCGATGGAGCCGACGCCGCGAGGCGGTTCAGCCCCCCGCCACCGGCGGGATGAGCGCGACCTCGTCGCCGGGGCTCACCGGCTCCTCCCAACGCGCGTAGCTGCCGTTGACCGCGAGGCGCAGCGACGCTCGATACGGCGCGAGCGCCGGGAATCGCCCGACCACGCGCTCGAAGAACGCGCGCGCCGTCTCGGGCTCGTCGATCGCGATCGCTACCTCGGCCGCTCCGACGACGTCGCGCGCTCCGGCGAAGGCGAGGAGGTGGACTTCCTTGGCCATGCGCGCTTCTTACTGCGGCGCGTCCGATCCGGCGAGGAAGTCGAGATCGGGGAGCGCCTGAGCCGTACCGCACGCGCCGCCGCCGACGCCGAGCACCGAGCCGTCGAGCATGGTCACGGCGGTCCACTCGGTGTTGGTGTTCGGGAGCGTCGCGAAGGAGATCGTCTTGTCGAGCACCGGGTCGATCTGGTCGACCGTGTCGCTGCTCGAGGAGCACTGTCCGCTGAGCGTGTAGCCGCCCATCGCGAGCACCGAGCCGTCGCGCACCAGCGCGCTCGCGTGCCAGCAGCGGCCGATCGAGAGCTTCGCCGCCGCCACCGTCCACAGGCCCGTCTTCGGATCGAAGAGCTCCATCGAGTCGAGCGGCGCGTTGATGCCGCCGGCCGACACGCTCGCCCCGCCGAGGACCAGCACCCGCCCGTCGGGGAGCGTGTGCGCGGTGAGCATCGATCGCCCTTGGTTCAGCGAGCCGACCGCCGTGATGACGCCCGAGTCGGGGTCGTAGACCTCGACCGCCGTGACGCCGCCGTCGCCGGCGCCGATCAGCGCGCGCCCGTCGCGCAGGCGCACCATGAAGCCGAAGACGTGCGCCTGGGTCGCGTTCAGCAGCGTGAAGCTGTCGGCGTCGGGATCGTAGACCTCGAGCGACGGGGCGTTGGCCGACGAGATGAGGACCTTGCCGTCGGGCAGGAGCACCGCGCGCGGGTAGGCGCGGCCGACGTTGAGCTTCGACTTCGACGGCGAGAAGGTGTTGGTGGCGGGGTCGAACAGATCGGCGATCGTTGGGTCGCCGTAGCAGCCGCTGAGGTTGCTGCCGCAGGCGCCCCCGACGACCAGCACCTTGCCGTCGAGCAGCGTGACGGCGGCGTCTTGCCAGCGTTGCACGCTCATCGGGCCCGCGGCGTCCGTCACCGTGTCGGTCGAGCGCGTGTAGATCTCGGCGGTGTTGAGCGCGTTCTCCGGGTGGTCGGGGACCGTCGTGCCGCCGGCGACGAGCACGCGCCCGTCCTGCATGACGGCGACGGCGGGATCCTCGCCCCGCACCTTCTTCATCGGCTTCTGCTGCCAGGGTGGCGTGAGGCCCCCCTTCGCGTAGCGGAAGCCTTGCTTGAGGGTCGCGCTCGAGACGCCCTGATCGACGCGGACGTCGACGCTGCCGAACGGCCCGGGCGGCACCTGGATCAGCAGCGTCTTGGCGTCGATGAAGCGCGTGGGCGCGCGCGCGTCGCCGACGTAGACCTTGGCGCCCGCCTGGAAGCCGGCGCCGAGGACCTTCACGTATTCGCCGCCGGGCACGTAGGCGAGGTTCGGGTCGGCGCTGGTCGGCGCGAAGCTGCACGACTTGGTGTCGACGCACGCGCCCGCGCAGCAGAGCGTGCCGCCGCACGACTGGCCGCACCCCCCGCAGTTGCTCGGGTCGCTCGAGGTGTCGACGCACGCGCCGCCGCACGAGGTCGTCGTGCCGGGGCAGGCGCCGTCGCCGGTGACGTCGCCCCCGCCGCCGTCGGTCACGTCGCCGCCCCCGTCGGCCGACGGGGAGCCGTTCGAGCTCGAGGAGCCGCACGAGGCGCAGAGCGCTGAGGTCGCGAGAACGAAGCCGAAGCACGAGGCTGAGAGGGCCCGACGCATCGCCAGACCGTAGCGCGTTCAGCGCCCCTCCGCAGCGAGCCGGCGTCGAGGCGGGCGCGACGTGGCAAGATCGCGCGGTGCGGCTCGTCCACAAGCTCACGGTCACGTTCATTGCAGGCAGCTTCGCCGTCCTCGGCGCCAACGGCGCGCTGCGCGTGCGCCGCGAGGTGCAGCTGTTCGAGAGCGCGGCGGCGCGCGATCACCGCATGATCGGCAGCACGCTCGCCCTCGCCGTCGCGGCGACGTGGCGCGCGGAGGGGGAGGCCCGCGCACGGGCGCTGGTGGACGCTGCGCAGAAGCAGCAGCGGCGCCTGCAGGTGCGCTTGCTGCCTACGCCGCCGCTCGACGGGGAGGCGCGCGAGGCGCTCTTGCGCGACGGCGCCGTGACGCGCATCGAGGAGGCCGGCAGCGAGGCGCGGCGGGTGACCTGGATCTCGCTCGACGTGCCCGGCGCGCGCGCCCTCGCGGTCTCCGAGTCGCTCGCCGGCGAGCGCGCCTACGTGCGGCGCTCGATCGTCGACACCATCTTGCTCAGCGGCGCGCTCGCGGCGATCACGGGCGTGATCGCCATGATGCTCGGCACCTGGCTCGTCGGCTGGCCCGTGCAGCGGCTCGTCGAGAAGGCGCGGCGGGTCGGCGCCGGCGATTTCGGCGGTCCGGTCAGCGTCGAGAGCGGCGACGAGCTCGGCGCGCTCGCGGTCGAGATGAACGCGATGTGCGACCGGCTCGACGGTGCCCAGCGGGCCCTCGCCGAGGCGACCGACGCGCGCGTGCGGGCGCTCGAGCAGCTGCGGCACGCCGATCGACTGAGCACCGTCGGCACGCTGGCCTCGGGCATCGCGCACGAGCTCGGCACGCCGCTCAACGTCGTGATCGCGCGCGCCGAGATGATCGCGCGGCGCGAGGTCACGGGCGACGACGCCGTGCGCTCGGCCCAGGTCGTCGAGCAGTCGGCCGGCCGCATGACGACGATCCTGCGCCAGCTGCTCGACTTCGCGCGGCGGCGCCAGGCGCAGACCCAGCCGTTCGATCTCGTGACGCTCGCGCGCGAGACGCACGGCCTCTTGCTCACGCTCGCCGAGAAGAAGGGGGTGGAGCTCGCGCTGGGGGAGGGGGGCGCGCCGATCGTGGCGGAGGTCGACGTCGGACCGATGCAGCAGGCGCTCACCAACCTCGTGGTGAACGCGATTCAGGCCGTGCCGGAGGGAGGCCACGTGACGATCGAAGTGCTGCGCGACGATCGCGAGATCGACGGCGCCAGGGTGCGTTGCGCGCTCTTGCGCGTGCGCGATGATGGGCCGGGCATCGCCGAGCAGGACGTGCCGCACGTCCTCGAGCCGTTCTTCACCACCAAGGAGGTCGGCGACGGGACCGGCCTCGGCCTGTCGGTCGCCTATGGCATCGCGCGCGACCACGGCGGCGAGATCGAGATCGAGAGCGAGCTCGGCCGCGGCAGCGCCTTCACGCTGGTCGTCCCCGAGCGCCCGATCGCCCGCGCCTCGCAGGCCGCTGCGCCGCCGGAGGTCCGCGCATGAGCGCGCAGCCGACGCGCGTGCTGGTCGTCGACGACGATCGCGCGATGGGCGAGCTGCTCGACGAAGGGCTGCGGCGGCGCGGCCTCGAGGTGGAGCCGCGCGCCTCGGGCGAGGAGGCGCTCGCCCGGCTCTCGCAGGCGCCGTTCGACGTCGTGGTCACCGACCTGCGCATGAAGGGGATGGACGGGCTCGCGCTCTGCAAGCGCATCGCAGAGCGCGACCCGGATCTCCCGGTCATCGTGCTCACGGCGTTCGGCAGCATCGAGACGGCCGTCGCGGCCATGCGCGTCGGCGCCTACGACTTCGCGACCAAGCCCGTGCAGCTCGACGCGCTCGCGCTCGCGATCTCGCGCGCCGCGCAGAACCGCGCGCTCACGGGGGAGGTCAAGCGCCTGCGCGACCAGCTCGAGCGCGGCCGCGCCTACGGCGCCATGATCGGCGAGAGCCCCGCGATGCTCGAGGTGCGCGAGCTGCTCTCGCGCCTCAGCGGCGCCGACATCACGGTGCTCATCACCGGCGAGAGCGGCACGGGCAAGGAGGTCGTCGCGCGGCTGCTCCACGAGAACGGCCCGCGCGCCAAGGGGCCCTTCGTCGCGATCAACGTCGCGGCGATGCCCGAGTCGCTCCTCGAGAGCGAGCTGTTCGGGCACGCGAAGGGGGCGTTCACCGACGCGCGCGAGGCCCGCGCGGGGCTGTTCGAGCGCGCGCACGGCGGCACGCTCTTCCTCGACGAGATCGGCGAGATGCCCCTCGCGATCCAGCCGAAGCTGCTGCGCGTGCTCGAGGAGCGGATCGTCCGGCCGCTCGGCTCTTCGCGCGAGGTCCCGGTCGACGTGCGCATCGTCGCGGCGACCAACCGCGACCTGCAGACCGCGATCGAGGAGCGGCGCTTCCGCGAGGATCTCTACTTCCGCCTCGAAGGCGTGTCGGTCGAGCTGCCGCCGCTGCGCGCGCGGGCGAGCGACGTGCTCTTGCTCGCCCAGCACTTCCTCCTCGACATGAGCAAGCGGGCGGGGCGCGCGGCGCCGACGCTGTCGGCCAAGGCCGCCGAGCGCCTGCTCGCCTATCCGTGGCCCGGCAACGTCCGCGAGCTGCGCAACGCGATCGAGCGCGCGGTCGCCCTCGCCCGCGGCGATGAGATCGGCGTCGACGATCTGCCTGAGCGGGTGCGTGAGCACGTCGCCTCGCACGTCGTCGTCGCGGCCGAGGATCCGAGCGAGCTCGTCTCGATGGAGGAGGTCGAGCGACGCTACGTCCTGCGCGTGCTCGAGGCTGTTTCGGGCAATCGAACCGCCGCCGCCAGGATCCTGGGCTTCGACCGCAAGACCCTCTACCGCAAGCTCGTCGCCTTCGGGGCCGAGCCGCGCACGCCGTAGTCGACCGCGGCGCGCCGACGCCGTCGAGGTGATCCGGCGCACATCGTGCGCGCTCGCGCCCCGAATGCAGGGGCCTTGCGCGGGAGCATCGGAGTCCACTGCCAAGGAATGAGGCGCTTCCGGTGTCGGTTGGGTAGAGTCCAGTCGAGGACTCATCCACGCGCGCACGCACCATGGCGCCCCGCCCGAACGCCGGTTCACGCCGAGGGACTCTCGTGCGCGCCACAGGGGCGTTCGCCGCGGTCGCGCTCTCGTCGGCCCTGCCCCCCGCGCGCGCGATCTCGGCGACGGGCCCGTCGACGCCGACGCGAGTCGACGCTTGCGCGCGCGCCGAGCGGCTGGTCGTCGAGGGCGCGAGCGCCCCGAGGGGCTCGCACCACGGGCCGCGGCCGCCGCACGCCGGCATGGCGCGCGAGGTCCTCGCCGATCCGGCGCGG
>JAJXTK010000376.1 GCA_021783935.1 Myxococcales bacterium
AACATGGTCTCGCTCGGGGCGACGTTCCACCTGTAGCCGAGGCGCGCGAGCAGGCCGGCGCCTCACGCCTTGGCGGCCGCGCGCATCGACTCGCTCGCGCGAGGCTCCTCGCCGCAGAGCTTGTGCACGAGGAAGCTCGCGACGTCGCCCGGGCGCGTGCCGGGGCCGAAGCCCGCATCGAACCCGAGCTCCAGGGCGAGCTTGTGATCGATGCGCGGCCCGCCGAGCAGCAGGATGAACCGCTGCCGCTCGCCGTGGCGCTCGAGCAGATCGACGAGCGCGCGCGCGTTCTCCTTGTGGCAGTTGCGCTGGGTGATCACCTGGCTCACCAGGATGGCGTCGGCGCCGACCGCCTCGGCGCGCTCGAGCAGCTGCTCGTTCTCGATCTGCGCGCCGAGGTTGTGGGCATCGAACGACTTGTACGCCTCGAGCCCCTTGTCGCCGGCGAACCCCTTCATGTTGAGGATCGCGTCGATCCCGACCGTGTGCGCGTCGCTGCCCGTGCAGGCGCCGACGACCACGATCTTGCGGGCGAGGCGCGTCTTCACGCGCTGGTCGATCTCCTTCATCTCGAGGCGCGGCACCTCGACCTCGGGGACCTCGAGGTTCGCGATGTCGACGACGTGCTGTGAATGCCCGTAGGCCACGAAGTAGGTGAACCCCTCGGCGCACTCCTCCATCGTCGAGACGATCGGCTCTCGCAGCCCGTGCGCCTCGGCGAAGCGCTTGGCCGCCTCGCGGGCGCGCGCCCCCTTGGGGACGGGGAGCGTGAAGCTCATTTGCACCATGCCGTCGCCTTCACGGTCGCCGTACGCGCGGAGGAGCTTCGCTTCGGTGGGGTGCATGCTGCTTGATTAGTGCGCGGGCCCGGCGACGGCAAAGGGCTCGGGCGCTGCGTGGCGGCGTGACGCGGGCGTCATGGGGGCGCCCCGGCGACCGCGGGCGCGGACGGCACGAATCGCGGGGGAATGGGGGCCTCGGCGCTCGGAACGCGCCGTGCTGGAATCGACGCATGCGCGTCACGTCCTTCCTCCTGCTGGGCTCGCTGTTCGGGTTCGTCGCCTGCGGCGGCCAAACGGACTTCACCGTCGCCGACGCCGGCGCCGAAGACACGACTACCCCCGACGCGCTCGTCGACGGCTCTGCCGACGCCACGACCGACTCGCCGACCGACTCGCCGACCGACTCGCCGACTGACTCGAGCGTGGACAGCGGAGCGGACGTCGCGATCGACGCGCCCCCGCGGGGCTGCCCGCTGGGCCTGCCGAAGCAGGGCGCCTCCTGCAGCCCGGACGGGCTGGTCTGCGGCTACGGCGACGATCCGCGACCGCAGTGCCGGCCGCGCGCGGCCTGCGTGAACGGGAGCTTCCAGATCGCGCTCACCGGCTGCCCGCCGCTGTCTACCGAGCCCTGCCCGGCGACGGTGCTCGCGGCCGACGGGCAGACCTGCACGACCCAGGGCGCCTATTGCACCTACGCGGGCGGCGCCGTGTGCGCGTGCAGCGGCTGCCTCAACGGCCCGTGCAGCGCCAGCGACACGTGGCACTGCGATGCGCCACCGGCAGTCGCCGGCTGCCCGAGGGCCGTCCCGAACCTCGGCACGCCGTGCGCCGTGCCGAACCTCGTCTGCCAGTACGGCAGCTGCACCGCCGCCGATAACGCGCAGCGAAAGTGCCTGAACTACGTGTGGATCGACGAGCCGGTGATGTGCCCGTCGGGCGCGTAGCCAACGACGAGCCCCCGCCATCGCGGCACGCCGGTGCTCTCGCTCACGGCTCGGTGAGCGCCTGGACCACCGCCTGGTGGTTCTTCGGGTGCGCGAACAGCATCCAGTGGCCGAGCGGGAAGAAGCCGTACGGCGTCTCGACGGAGCGGAACCCCGGGGCGTCCCACGAGGCGCGCGGCGTCATCGGGTCGCCGCGCGTCCCGATCGAGACGCACCGCACCCCTCGCGGGAACGGCGCAGCCGCGAGCTCGCGCATCAGGGCGTTGTCGGGGGTGGTCTGCGCGATCGCGTGCGTGATGCCGATCGGCAGGAGCTCGACCAGGCGCGCGAGAGCGCTGCCGTTGAGCGGCCCGCCAACCGAGACGAAGCGCTCGACGTAGCGCCCGCCGTCGCCGAGCTTGACGTAGTGCAGGCCGATGAGGCCGCCGAGGCTCATGCCGACGAGGTCGACCTTGTCGGCGCCGGTCTGCTCGCGCACGCGCAGCACCGCATCGCCGACGAGCTGCGAGGCGCGCCGCACGTCGCCGAAGCCGAGCAGGCGCTGGGGGGCGGCGAACGCCAGGAGCCCCCTCGCGCCGAGCGCGCGCGCATAGATCACCGCCGCGAGGTGCGGCGCGGCGAGGCCGTTGATGACGACGACGGGGCGCGACATTCGCACATCGTAGCGCCGGTCGGGTCAGCTCGTGGCCTCGAGGGCGTCGAGCACCGGGTTCACGTACCCGGGTGCGCGCTCGACGATGCCCGCGTAGCCCTTGCCGCCGGTGCGCGTGCGCTTGACGTCGGCGAACGCCCCCTCGGCGATCGCGCTCCAGATCGACTTTTCGTGCACCTCGCCGAGCAGCTGCTCGGCCTCGGCGAGCACCTGCACGGCGCGCTTGGCGACCACCCCGTCGGGCTTGATCTGCAGCTCGTCGCCGAGGTGCCGCGCGGTGGTGAACACGTAGCGCGTGGCCTTCAGGCTCAGGTAGCGGTCCATGAGCAGCGGGTTGTGGATCGCCTCCGAGAACATGCCGAGCAGCTCGATCGACTGGTTGGTCGTGACGCCGACCAAGCTGTAGAGCGCGTCGTGCACGTGCGACTGGAAGATGTCGCCCGTCTTGTGCTTGGTGGGCGGCATCCACTTGATCGGGTGGCGCGGGAAGATCTGGCGGACCAGCTGCGCCTGGGCGAGCTCCATGAGGAAGCTGTCCTCGATCCACGGGTTGATCTCGTAGGCGTGCCCGAGGCCGAGCTGCTCGTCGACCAGGCCGGCGCGGTGGCCGAAGGCCTCGTTGACGAACTGCGAGGCGAGCACCGTGTGGGCCTTCTCGACGGCGTCGGCGGTGGTGAGGTAGTTGTCCTCGCCGGTGTTGATGACGATCTTCGAGCGCGCGATGAACCGGCGCGAGACGTACTGATCCACGAACGTGCGGCACATGTTGATGTCGCGGAAGAGGATCCCGTACATCGCGTCGTTGAGCAGCATGTCGAGCCGCTCGACCGCCGCCATCCAGGCGATCTCCGCCATGCACAGGCCGCTCGAGTAGTTGGTCTGCATGCAGTAGCGGCCGTTGCGCGCGGTGGCCTCGTCGAGCGCGCGGCGCACGATGCCGAAGTTGTCCTGCGTCGCGAAGGTGCCGCCGTACCCCTCGGTCGTCGCCCCCTCGGGCACGTAGTCGAGCAGCGACTGCGCCGTCGCGCGGATGACCGCGACGATGTCCGCGCCGGCCTGCGCGGCGGCCTTGGCCTGCACGGCGTCGTCGTAGATGTTGCCGGTCGCGACGATGACGTACTTGAGCGGCGTGCCGGGCTGCGCCTGCGCGGCGTACTTCGCGCGCAGCTCCACGCGCTGCTCGCGGGCGCGATCGATGCGCGCGACGGCGTCGGCCGTGGGCACCTCGAGCGCGCGGCGCGCCTCGACGATCGCGTCGCGCGTGGGCTCGCCGTGCTCGCCGTAGAGCTCCTTCACCTGCTCGATCGGCCCGAAGGCGAGCCGCTCGGCGGCCTCCTGGACGTCGCCGCCGTGGCGCGCCATCACGGCCCCGACGGCGAACGACGCGCCCCAGCGGAGCAGGCCCGCGCCGTGGAGCCGATCCACCAGCGCGTTGACCATCGGCACCCCCTGATCGTCGACGCCGACCACGCCGAGCGCGCGCAAGACGACGCGCTCGACGCCGACGGTCGTGTGCGCGTCGACGTACCTTTGCACGTCGCTGGCGATGGCGGCTGCGTGCTCGCGACAGCGAGCGACCACGTTGTCGTCGACGGGGACGCGGAGCATGACCGCGCTCTAGTCGCGCGCGGGCGTGCGGGAAACCCCCACCGGCGACGCCCCTGGGTTTGCGGGAGGCGCGGCCTCGCTCCGGCGCCGCCTCGCCGGCTTCGGCTTCGACTTCGGGCCAGCCTCTCGCGCGTGACATTGCCTCGACCGCCGAGCTCGGCGTCGCGGCGATGGCGGGGAGGGCGAGCACGTCCGGGGCGACGCCCCGTGTATACTCAGCCGGTGTCAGGCGCTGACGCCGCGGGATCGAGGGGCACCGCAGCCGCGCCGGCGTCCCATGGCCCTTCGCGCGAGAGCCTGGCGTTCCTCGGGGTCGTAGGCGCGCTGACCGCGTCGCTCGCGGGAAGCCTCTGGATGCAACGATTCCTGCCGCTCCAGGACTACCCCGAGCACCTGTTCTACGCCGACGTCCTCGCCCGGCTGAGCGACCCCGCGACGGCCTACTCGCGGTACTACGAGGCCGACCTGCGCGTGGGGCCCTACTCGGCGTTCTATTGGCTCGTGCTGGCGCTCGCGAAGGTCATGTCCGTCGAGGCCGCGGGCAAGGCCGTCATGTCGCTCTACTTCGTGGGCGCCGGGCTGAGTGTCGCGGGGCTGGATCGCCTCATGAGCCGTCGCCCCGGCCGACCGTCTCCGCCGTGGGCGAGCCTCCTGGTGTTTCCGCTGCTGTTCAATCAAGAGTGGTATCTCGGCTTCACCAACTACCTACTCTCGCTGCCGCCGCTCTTGTGGATTCTGGCGGAGGCGGGCGAGGTCGCGAGGCGAGATCGGCCGCCGGCCGGCTCTCCGCTGCGGCAGACGCTGGCCTATCTGCTCTTGTCGCTCACGCACCCCTTCACCCTGCTCGTTGCGGCGGGCGCGGGGCTCATCCTGCCGTTGCGCGACCCCAACGATCCTCGCGCGCGCCGTGACGGGCATCGGGGGCAGGAGTGCTACAACGGGCCTTTCACCCGCAGGGGGATCGCCGCGTGAGCTCGCACGAACTCGTCGCCATCGACCGCGCCCACGAACGCCACGCGCCGCCCTGGATCTTCAGCCTCACATCGGTGCCCTACGGCGTCGTCGGGGCGTTCACCGGCACGACGATGCCGTACCTCGCGCGCAAGGCGGGGATCGACATGGAGTCGATCGGCTGGTTCGGCTTCGCGACGATGATCCCGCCGATGCTGCAGTTCCTGTACGCGCCGCTCGTCGACGTCGGCCCGCGCCGCAAGCACTGGCTCGTGCTCGTCTCGGTGCTGAGCGCGCTCTGCATCGCCCTCGCGATGACCATGCCCCTCCCCTCGCGCGTCGGGCCCTTCATGGCGTTGTCGGTCGCCGGCCAGCTCGTCAGCGGCCTGGTCGGCAGCTGCAACGGCGGCATCATCGCCGCCTCGATGCCCAACGCGCTGCGCGGCAAGACGGCCGGCTGGATGAACACCGGCAACCTCGCGGGGGGCGCGGTCGGCACCGCGGCGGCGCTCTGGATGAACGGGCGCTTCGCGCCGCAGCTCATCGGCGCGGCGATGATCGCGATGATGGTGGTGCCGTCGCTCGCGGCGCTGGCGATCCCCGAGGCCGCGCGGCCCAGCCAACCGATCTCGAGCGCGTTCGGCGACACGATGCGCGACATCCGAGCGGTGCTCCGCACGCGCAAGGGGTGGACCGGCGTGCTCTTGTGCGCCTCGCCCGTCGGTACGGCCGCGCTCATCAACTACTTCTCGGCGCTCGCCCCCGACTACGGGGCCCCCGACCGCGTGGTCGTCTTCGTGAACGGCTGGGCGAGCGGGCTGGTGACCGCGGGGGGCGCGCTCGCCGGCGGCTGGCTCTGCGATCGGATGAACCGGCGCGTCGCCTACCTCGCCTCCGGCGCGCTCACCGCGCTCGTCGGCCTCATCATGCGTCAGGCGCCCGCGACCGCGGCCACCTACACGGTCGGCGTGCTCGTCTACCTGTTCGTCGCCGGCCTCTGCTTCGCGGCCTTCTCGGCGTTCGTCTTCGAGGTCGTCGGCGACGCGGTCGGCAAGGCGGCGGCCACGCAGTACACGCTCTTCACCGCTGCCGGAAACTTCGCGATCGCGTACGTCGGCAAGGTCGACACCCACTACCACGAGGCCTTCGGCGTGCGCGGCGTGCTGGCCTCCGACGCGCTCCTCAACGTCGTGGGCATCGCGGGGCTCCTCGCGCTCTCGCTCTTCGTGCTGCGCGCCCCGAAGGGGGCGCCCGCCGAGGCGGCTCGAGAGGCGGCCTAGCAGGCCGTTGAGTTTCTCCGGAGCTGCCCGAGCCTCTCCCGCGTCGACCCGACACTCGCCGCGCGATCGACACGGCCTGCTGTCTGTCACAGTTCCCGCAGGCCGTTTCTCAACGGCCTGCTAGCGGGCGGTGGAGCTCCTCCGAGGCCGGCCGATCCTCTCCCGGTTCGTGCCGTGATTCTCCGCGCGATCGGCCACGGCCGGCGGACGGTCACGCCTTGCGCAGGCCGCTCTTTCGACGGCCTGCCGGCGCGCGTGCGCTCGACGAGCGCCAGGGGGCGCGGCGGTTCGCTCCCAGAT
>JAJXTK010000377.1 GCA_021783935.1 Myxococcales bacterium
CAGGCCCGCCATGTCGGCGTCGCTCGCGCCCGCGAGCTCACCGGCGCGCACGGCGTGCTTGGCCCACGCGACCGCCTCCTCGGCGTCGGCGCCGGCCAGCGCGCGCCGCGTCGCTTCCCTGGCGTGGCGCAGGCGCTCGCGGGGTGAGCACGCCTCGAGGCACTCGGCCCACCTGCGGCCGACGTCGCGGCGCGCGTCGGGATCATCGGCGCGCTCCTCGGCGCGCACGATCGAAGAGGCGGCCTCCTCGCCGTCGCCCCGGGCCAGCGCCGCCACGGCGCGACGCAGCCAGACCCACGGCGAGCCGTCGCTTTCGCTCGTGCGCACGTCGATCGCGCGGTCGACCTCCGCGAGCGCGTCCTCGCCGGCGACCTCGCGCAGCGCCGCCCGCAGCTCAGGCCGCGAGAGCGCCCCCTCGAGCGACGGCAGCGACGGCGCGCGCCCGTCGATCGCGGGACCGAGCGAGCGTGCGAGCACCTCGATCCAAGCCCAGGTCTCGCCGGGCTCGAGCCGCGGGCCGAGCGCGATCGGGGTCGAGCCGAGCGCTCCGATCGTCGCGCACGCCGGGGGGGCCACGAACACGAGCCTCGCGAGCGGGGGCGAGCCTCGGTCGTCGAGCGGGGCGAGCGCCGCGGCCAGCTCGCGCAGGACGAGCGCGACCCACCCCGAAGCCGCCGCCGTCGGCTCGTCGACGCGCACGATGACCGAGGTGCGCCCGCGGCGCAGCGCATCCGAGAGGACCTCGGCGACGTGGCCGACGCGCTGCCCCACGATCGCGGCGTCGAGCGCGAGGGCCAGCGCATCGACGAGGTCGCCGCGATCGGCCCGCTCGACGTGGACGATCCGGAGCGCGTCGCGCGCGCGCGCGCCCGGCCGCGGCGCGATCGCGTCGATCGCGGCGGCGCGAAGTCGCAGCAGCCGCGCGGCGTACGCCGTCACCGAAGCCCGCGCGGCGGCGTCCCCGGCCGTCAGCACGACGACGGGATCGCGACCGTCGGAGAGGCGCGACTGCAGCTCGACGAGCGGCCCCAGCGGCGGCTCGGCCGCGCTCGGCGCGACGGGGTCGGCGGCCTTGCGGACCGAAGCCGGCGGTGGCGGCACGGAGGCCCGCGCCGAACGCGCTCCGGAGTCGTCTCGCGCGCCCTCGTTCATCGAGCGCAGGGTATCGCCGGGCTCGGCGCCGCGCCAATGCGCCCTATCGGTTCAGGCGCACACCCGATTCCGACCGCCGTTCTTCGCGACGTAAAGCTTCTCGTCGGCCGCCTTGATCAGCGATGGGCCGTCTTTGTCCCCCGGTCCGAGCACGGCGACGCCGCAGCTGATCGTGCAGGAGATGCGCTCGCCCTGGAAGATGAACTGCGCCTCGGCGACGCGCCGGCGGATGTCTTCGGCGAGCACACGCATGCCCTCGAGCGGCGTCTCCGGGGCGACGATGCAGAACTCCTCGCCGCCGTAGCGCGCGAAGAGCTCCTCGCCCCGCAGCCGCTCGCGCACGACGCGGGCGAGCTCCTTGAGCACGTAGTCGCCAGCGAGGTGACCGTGGACGTCGTTGATCTTCTTGAAGTGATCGACGTCGAACATGATGCAGGCGAGATCGCGCGCGTAGCGCCGGGCGCGGGTGATCTCCTTCTCGAGCGCCTCCTCGAGGTGGCGCTTGTTGTGCGCGCCGGTGAGGCCGTCGATGATCGTGATCCGGTAGATCTCCTCGTGATAGAGCGCCTCGACGTCGGAGCCCGAGAGGTACTTGAAGATCGTCGGACCGATCTTGATGCGATCGCCGCTGAAGAGGCGCTTGGCGGAGGAGATCTGCTCGTCGTTGACGTAGGTGCCGTTGGTCGAGCGGTTGTCGACCGCGACCCACGAGGTGCCCTGGCGCTCGATGTGGCAGTGGCGGCGCGAGACGGAGTCGCTGTCGAGCACGACGTGGTTGTCGTGCCCGCGCCCGATCGCCGTCGGCGACGCCTCCAGCACGTAGCGCTTGCCGAGCTGCGAGCTGTCCTTCGCGTAGATGGTCACGAGGCAGTCGCCTCGCCCGCCGACGGTTTCCTGCTTCGTCGCGAGGATGGACGTGACGCGGGTCTTTTCGTCGACGTCGCTCACGCTGCTCCTCACCGATCAAACTTGCGGCGCGCGGATCGATTCCCGCGCGTCGATTTCTTATCTAACGACGCGGTCGTCGGACCGTCAATGCGGTGCTCGCCGGCCACTCGCCCACAGGGTGCGACTCGCCGACCAGTGACCTCAGCCGGCCGCCCCGCCGCCTTCGTCTCGCCGGTGCCCCGCCTTCAGCGTGTACGTGGCGGCCCCTTTTTGGCCGCGCATGACCAAGAGCCCCTCCTCCTTGAGGCGCTTGAGGACGAGGCCGACGCGCTGCGCCTCATCCTCGTCGAGGCGGGCGGCCGCCATGATCTGCGCCTTCTTCTGCGCCTCGCCCGGGGGCATCGTCGAGAGGATCCGCTGCCGGAGCGTATCCATGTGGTCTCGCGGCACGCGCGACCTCACCGTGCGTCGCGGCGCCCGCTCGGGCGGGCGCGGCGGGGTGCGCGTCGCGGTGGGGCGGCCGGCAGGCGCGTCGCCCATCAAGGCAGCGAGCTTGCGCTGGACGACCGACGCGAACTCTTGCTGTGCTTCGAGCAGCGCTCGCTCGATCAACTCGCGGATGTTCGAGGACATGACGAGGCTCGAACGTAGTCCGCGCCCGCACTTGTTGTAAATCGCGCTCCGGCTATCTTCGGGGGCGCGAGGGGCTGATGCGCATCACCATCAAGTACTGCGTCACCTGAAACTACCTCCCGAGGGCCGCCGGTCTGGCGGCCGAGATCGAGAGGCAGGTCGGCGTCAAGCCGGTGCTGCAGCCGGGGCGCAGCGGCGTGTTCGACGTGACGGTCGACGAGCGACTCGTCTTCTCCAAGCACGCGGTCGGTCGCTTCCCGACGCACGCCGAGATCCTCGACCAGATCCCGCGCGCGCCCTGACGCGCGAGCGTCAGCCGGCGATCTTCGCGCGCGCCGCGACGCGCCGAGCGTGCTCGCGCGCGCGAGCGACGACCTCGTCCACGTCCGAGCGTGTCGGCTCGCCGTCGCGCACGAGCACCTCGCCCGCGACGGCCACGTGCCGCACGTCCGTGGACTTGCACGCGTAGACGAGTCGACCGAAGACGTCGCCGCCGGGCTCGGCGTGCGGCCCGCCGAGATCGACGACGGCGAGATCGGCCTCCTTGCCGATCTCGAGCGAGCCGACGCGGTCGTCGATCCCGAGCACGCGCGCGCCGTCGATCGTGGCGACGCGCAGCGCTTCGCGGGCAGGAAGCGTCGAGGTGCCGGAGCGGACCTTCGCGAGCAGCGCCATGTGTCGCAGCTCGACGAAGGGGTCGAGGTTGTTGTTGCAGGGAGCGCCGTCAGCGCCGAGGCCGACCACGACCCCCGCGCGCCGGAGCGCGTCGACGCGCGCGATCCCGGAGCCGAGCTTCAGGTTGGCGCTCGGGCAGTGCACGACGCGCGTGCCGGCGGCGGCGACCTCTCGCGCTTCGCGGTCGTCGAGCTGGACGCCGTGGGCCAGCACCGCGCGAGGGCCGCGCACCCCCCAACGCGCGAGCACGTTGACGTCGGTGTCGCCGAGCAGGCGCACGACCAGCTCGCGCTCCTCGGCGTGCTCGGCCGCGTGCGTGTGCACCAGGGCGCCGAGCTGCTCGGCCAGCGCCGCGGTCTCGCGGACGAGCGACTCGCTGCACGAGAGGACGAAGCGCGGCGCGAAGGCGACCTGGACGCGCGGGTGATCGCGCCACGCCCGCGCGTGCCCCTCGGCCTCGCGCACGCTGTCGCGCGTGGTCTCGCGAAGGCGCGCCGGAACCCCCTCGCCGAGATCCATCATGGCCTTGCCGCTGCGCGCGCGGAGCCCCGAGCGCGCGATGGCGTCGAGCACGACCTCGTGACCGTGCGTCGTGCCCATGTCGAGGATCGACGTCGTGCCTCCGCGGACGAGCTCGAGCAGGCCGAGGTCCGCCGAGGCACGGAGGCTGTCCTCATCGTGCGCCGCCTCGAGCGGCCAGATGCGCTCGCGCAGCCAAGCGAGCAGCGGCAGATCGTCGGCCATGCCGCGAAAGAGCGCCTGCACGAGGTGCACGTGCGCCTGCACGAAGCCGGGGATGACCGCCGCGCCGCGCGCGTCGAGCACGCGACATGGAGCTCGCAGCTCGGCCGCGACCGCGTCGCCCATGGCGACGATGCGCCCCTCCCGAACGAGCAGATCACCGACGACGACGCGATCGTCGCCGTCGCAGGTCACCAGCGTCCCCCCAGAAACCAGCAGATCCATCGAGCTCTCCGAAAGACGGGCGCGCCCTGGCCGCCCTGCGTCGCGGGAGCCGCCGCTGCCGGGTGCCCCGGAGCGTCCCCGTGCGCGCCACGCGCCGTGGCGGCCCGAGATGCAGCCCGTGATAGCTTCGTACCGTGCCGGTCCGACGCCCGAAATACAAGCGCGCGCGCGCACCTCGGCTCGCGATCACCCTCGCTGCGATGGCGCTCTCGGCCCTCGCGCCCCGCGCGCACGCCTCGCTCTGGCCCGACGTGCCCGACCGGATCGCCGACGCTCTCGCCTCGCCGGACGTCGCCCGACGGCGCGCCGCGGCGGCGGAGATCGCGGGCGTGCCGGCCGCCGATGCGCTGCGGTTTCTCAAGATCGCCCTCGTCGATCCCGATCTCGACGTGCGCCTCGCGGCCGCCGCGTCGGCGGAGAAGCGCGGCGCGGTCGAGATCGCCGATTGGGTCGTGCCGTGGCTCACCGACCCGGACGCCCGCCTGCGCGAGGGGGCGTGCAGCTACTTCGCCGAGGTGCCCCAGCCCCGCTACGTGAAGGTCATCGCGCGCGCCCTCGGCGACGCAGATCCGAAGGTTCGCCTCGCGGCCGTGCGGGCGCTCGGGGCCTCGGGCTCGACCGACGCCGTCGCGCCGCTGCTCGCGCGCCTCGACGATTCGAGCTCGAAGATCCGGCTCGCGGTGGCGCGCGCGCTCGGCAGGCTCGGCGACGCGCGCGCGGTGACGCCGCTGGTGTCGAAGGTCCAGGACGAGGCGGCGGAGGTCCGCCAGGCGGTCGTGCGAGCGCTCGGCGATCTCGCCGACCCGCGCGCGGCCCCGTCGCTGGTGATCGCGCTGCGCGACACCGCGATCGAGGTCGAGATCGAGGCGCTCGCGTCGCTCGGGCGCCTTCGCGCCGCGGACGCCGTGCCTTCGATCGCGCCGCTCGCGAGCGAGACGGGCAAGAAGGGGGCGAGCGAGGGCGTGCGCCGCGCGGCCCTCGGCGCCCTCGGGCGCATCGCGACCCCCGCGGCCGTCGACGCGATCATCAAGACCTTCGGCTCCTTCGAGGACGCGGGCGCCGGCGTGCGCGGCTCGCCCGCGCGCGAGGCGGCGATCGCGAGCGGAGCGACGTCGGTGCCGGCGCTTGTCGCCGTGCTCCGGGAGGGGAGCGGAGCGAGCGCGCCGGCTGCGGCGAGCGCCGCGTACGCGCTCGGACGACTGCGCGCACCCGGCGCGGGCGAGGCGATCGCGCGCGCGATCCGGCGCGGGGACGTGCCGCTGACCGTCGGCCTCTACGCGCTCGGCGCCGCGGGCGACACGGCGCAGCTGCCGATGTGCCTCGAGCACGTGGCCTCGCCCGATCGGGCCGTCCGAGAGCAGGCGCTCGGCGCCGCGGCCCGCCTCCTCGATCCCGAACACCCCGACGGGCGCGCCGTCGAGCCGCTCCTCGCCTCGCTCGAGCTCGCGCAGTCGGCGTCCGACCGCGCGGAGATCGCGACGCTCCTCGGTCGCACGGGCGCCGAGCGCGTCGCCCCGGTGCTCGTCGGGCTCACGGCCTCGAAGGACGAGCCGCTGCGCCTCGCGGCCATCGACGCGCTCGGGACGCTCCGCGCGGCGGCCTCGGGGCCCGCGCTCGCCAAGCTCCTCGACGACGCCTCGGGCCCGGTCCGCTTCCACGCGGCCGTGGCGCTCGCGCGCGCGGGAGGCGCCGACGTGACCCCCGAGGTGATCGCCAAGCTCTCGTCGGCCGTCGAGGCCGATCGGCTCGCGATCGCGCTCGCGATCGGCGGGCTGCTCGAGCGCAACGCCACCCTCGAGTCGATCGGCGCGGCGAAGCAGCTCGCCCTCACGGCGGTGGGGCCCGAGCGCGATCTCGTGGTGCTCGCCCTGGGGCGTGCCAAGGGGGGCGCGTCGATCGCCCCGCTCGAGGAGATCCTCCGCGGCGCCGCGTCCGACCCCGACACGCGCCGCGCCGTCGCCATGGCGCTCGGCGCCCACGGCGTCGATCCCGCGGCGACGCCCCTGCTCGCCGCGCTGGCGGCCGACGCCGATCCGTCCGTGCGTGCGCAGGCCGCCTGGTCGTTGGGCGCCGCCGGGTCGGCAGCCGACGCCGCGAGGCTCGAGAAGCTCGTCGACGACGGGGCGATGAGCGCGTCGGCGAACGCGGTCGCCGCGCTCGCGCGCGCCGCGGCACGCGCGACGGC
>JAJXTK010000378.1 GCA_021783935.1 Myxococcales bacterium
CTGCAAGAGGTCGAGCACCAGGAGCAGCTCGACGGCGCGCCACCCCGCAGGGAGCCAGCCGCCGCCCACGATCGCGAGCTGCGCGGCGCCGTAGCCGCCGCCGAGGATGCCGAAGCCCTGGCCGACCTCGTCGATGCGCGGGCCGATGACGACGACGACCACGGTCGCGAGCACGCCGACGCCGAGCCCTCCGATCGCAGGGCGCCCCCACGCAGGGATCGGCCAACGCGCGGAGGTGCGTTGCACGAGGCGGAGCGTCGAGATGAAGGCGCTCGCAGCCAGCGCGACGACGACCGCCATGGCGGCGTAGAGCGGCAGCTGCCGCGGGACGAGCGCGTAGTGCGCGGCGTGGGCGAACAGCGTGCTCTCGCCGAAGAACGAGATGAAGATCGAGTACGAGACGACGCTCGCGAGCAGCGCCGGGATGAGCGCGTCGGATTCGAAGTCGTCGCGGTAGAGGATCTCGACGGCGATCAGCGCGGCCCCGAGCGGCGTGCGGAAGACCGCCGACATGCCCGCCGCGCACCCGGCGACGAGGAGGATGCGCCGCTCGCGCGCCTCGACCTTCAGGTAGCGCCCCACGAGCGAGCCGATCGCGGCGCCGATCTGCATCGTGGGCCCCTCGCGCCCGCCCGAGCCGCCGGCGCCGAGCGTGAGCATCGAGGCGAGCCCCTTCACGAGCACGACGCGCCGCCGGATGACCCCCCCCTTGCGGTGGAAGGCTTCGATCATCGCGTCGCCGCCGCCCCCTTGGGTCTCGGGGGCGAAGGTCGCCGCCAGCAAGCCGCCGAGCAGCGCGCCGACCGCAGGGATGAGCCACAAGAGCCACGGGCGAAATGGCCGACCGGGGGCGCCGAGCGGGCGCTCACCGTAGGCGCGCAGCGCGTGATAGCCGGCGAGATCGTGCAGCAGCAGGAGCTGGGTGTGCTCGAGCGCCAGGTAGAAGAGCGAGCCGAGCAGCCCCGCCGCCGCGCCGACCACGGCGGCGTGAAGCAGCGTGCGCCCGAGGAGGCGCAGATCTATGGGCGCCTTGGCAATCGCCGTCGCGCGCAGGGCCGGTCGGGCCCACGACGTCCACCGCCCAGGATCAGACTGCATCGGCTCCTACCCGCACTTGCGTTCGCCTGCCTCTCGCGCGGACGCGAGGGCGTCAAACGCCGCGCGCTCGCGCGCTCGCGGGCAGCGGCTCCGTCGCCGCGCACCGAACGCGCCTGGGGCGAGGAGAAACGCCCCGCGGGGCAAAACGCCCCGTCGGCCGCGCGCGCGGGGCGCGGCGTTTCGTGCAGCCAACGGCGCGGCACGCGTGCTGCTACCGGGGCCGCGCATGAACCTGCACCGAAAAGCCTTCACGGTCGCCTTGCTCCTGACCCCGTCGCTGTTGCTGCTCGCGTGTGGCTCCGACAAGCCGAAGCCCGAGACGCCCCAGAAGGCAGCCGTCGCGGACAACGCCCCTGCGAGCCCCGCCAACGACCCGCGCAACACCAAGGGGGACGATCCGGGCAAGTCCGCGATCAACATCGACCCGCAAATCCAGAAGGCTTGCGGCATCAGCGCCGACTCCGCGCACTTCGACTTCGACTCGTCGCGCGTGCGCGGCGACGACGACAGGACCCTCCAGACCTTGGCCACCTGCTTCGCCTCCGGCGCCTTGAAGGGGCGCACCCTGAGCCTCGTCGGCCACGCAGACCCGCGCGGCGACTCGGAGTACAACGTCGTGCTCGGCCAGGCGCGCGCCGACGCGGTAATGCACTACGTGCAGCAAAAAGGGCTCGCGGCCTCGCAGACGCAGTCGACCTCGCGCGGCGCGATGGACGCGACGGGCACCGACGAGGCGGGTTGGGCACGCGATCGGCGCGTGGATCTGATGCTGGCGCAGTGAGGCGGTCCCTACGATGATCGATCCCGTCACGCTCGATCCGCTCTCGCTCCTGCGCAACGCCTCGGTCCCGGTGCGCATGACCGCGGGGCTGCTCGGGCTCGCCTCCGCGGCGGTGTGGCTCATCGGCGTCTTCAAGCTGCTCCAGCTCTCGCGGCTGAGCACCCTGGAGGCGCGCTTCGAGCGTCAGGCGCGCCGGGCCGACAACCGCTCGGATCTCGATCAGGCCACCGCCGAGGTGCCCGAGGCGCCCGGCGCGCGCGTGGTCAACGCGATGTCGTCGATCGGCCTCGCGCCGAAGGAGCGCCTGCGGGCGATCGCCGATCGCGCCATCGTGGACGAGCGGCGGCACGCGACCTCCTTCGTGGGCGTGTTGGGCTCGAGCGCTTCGGCGGCGCCGTTCGTCGGCCTCTTCGGCACCGTGTACGGGATCATGGACGCGTTCGTGCGCATCGGCGCCGAGAAGAGCGCCTCGCTGCCGGTCGTCGCGCCGGCGATCGGCGAGGCGCTCATCACGACGGCGATCGGCCTCGCGGCCGCGATCCCTGCGGTGCTCTTCTTCAACGCGATCGATCGCCGCGTCGGCGAGCTGGTCGCGGTGCTCGAGACCTCGGCCGCCGAGTGGGTCGAGATCGCGTCGATCCCGGGCGTCGATCCGCGCGCGCAGCGCCCGGCGCGCACGCAGGAGCTCGTGGCGCCCTATCCGTACAACCGAGGGGTCGGCTGAATGGCGCTCTCGCGGTCGCGCGGTGCAGGCGGCTTCACCGACATCAACGTCACCCCGCTGGTCGACGTCATGCTGGTGCTGCTCGTCGTCTTCATGGTCACCGCGCCGCTGTTGGCGACCGGGCTCAAGGTCGAGCTGCCCAAGGTCGAGGCCGCCAACACGCCGGTGCCCGACGCGCAGGTGGTGCTGTCGATCACGCGCGACGAGAAGATGTTCCTCGGCGAGCGCGACGTCACCGCGAACCTCCTCGAGACGCTGCGCGCCGACCCGTCTCTGGCCACCCACCGCGCGCTGTACATCCGCGCCGACGAGTCGGTGCGCTACGCGGCCGTCGCCCGCGCGGTCGGCGCGGCGAAGGCGGCCGGCATCACCTCGCTCAACCTGATGGTCGACCCCGACCTCTCCGACCGATGACCGCGTACGCCGTCGCCCCCCCTCGAACGCCCTGGTCGTACCTCGCGATCGCCTGCGCGATCGCGGCGGCGGCGCAGGTGGGCTTCGTCGGGGTGTTCGCGGCGGGGCGGCACGCCGTCGGGCGCGCCGAGATCGCGGAGCCTCGGCGCGACGCGATCGCGGTCGCGGTCGACGCGGTCAGCGATCTGCCGCTGTTGAAGTACGGCGCCGAGCACCCTTCGCAGAAGGCGGGGCGGCCGAGCCATCGCGCGAAGCCCGGCCACGCGTCGCGCCCGGTCGCTCCGCCCGCGCCGGCGAAGCTCGGTCCGGTCGATCCCACGCTGAAGCCCCTTCCCGAGCCCAGCACGCCGACGAGCCCCGCGGACGCGCCCACGAGCGCGGCGAGCACCGCGCCCACCACCGATCTGACGAGCGACCCCGCGAGCGCGCCGGACGACCCTTCCCCCGCCGCCGCCGACGCAGGCCCCCCCGGGGCCGCGACCACCCCGGGCTCCGCGCTCGGCTCGGACGCGGGCACCGAGATCGATCCGCTCAAGGCGCGCGCGGCGGCGAGCTACCGCGGCCAGCTCGACGCCTGGTTCAGCAACCGCTTCCACATACGCGGCAAGCTGCCGTTCGATCGCCTCTCGAAGCTCTCGGCCTCGGTCGTCGTCGGCGTGTCGGACGCGCGACACGTCATCTCGTTCACGATCGTCGCGCCGAGCGGCGATCCGACCTTCGACGGCCAGCTGCGCGCCGACCTCGCGGCCATCCAGGCGAGCGGCGTCGAGCTCCCCGCGCCGCCCCCGGAGCACCCGGAGCTCCTCGAGTCGAACGTGCATCTGCGCTTCGCCTGCACGATCCGCGCGTACTGCGAGTAGAACATGAAACGGAGCCATCTCTCGATCTTCGCCGCCGTCCTGCCGGGCCTAGCCCTCGGCAGCGCCGACGCGGCCGCGAACCCCGACCCGCCTCTCGCCGCCAGCGCGCCGAGCGCCGCTTCGAGCGCGCCGGACGACTCGGTGCTCGGGACGGTGCAGGTGAACGGCGCGGCGGGCATCGGCATCGTCTACCCGAAGCTCGCCGTGGTGCCGCTCGTGACCAAGAGCGACGCCGACACGCTCGCGCAGCTCGTGACCAAGCGCGACTTCGAGCTCTCCGACGAGTACGACGTCGTCGAGGACGTGCCCGACGGCCCGTTCCTGCGCGACACCGAGCTCACGCTCGACGACTGGAAGAAGAAGCGGATCGAGATCGTCGTGCGCGTCTGGGCCGACGGCAGCGGGCCCACCACGACGCTCTGCGGCGACCTGCGCTTCACGACCGATCGGCTGCCGAAGGACGACGCGATCTGGAAGGCGGCGTTCCAGACCAAGGTGCCGATCGGCGCGGCGAGCGTCCGCGGCGCGACGCACGTGCTCGTCGACCGCCTCTTCGGCGCGCTCACGGGCAAGCCGGGCGCCTTCGCCTCCGAGCTCGCGTACTCGACCGCGGTCGGCACCGCGCGCCAGATCCGGCGACTCGACGCCGACGGGTTCGATCTGCGCGACTACGGCCCTGCGGGCCAGACGGCGCTCCTGCCGTCGATCGGGCCGGCGGGCGAGATCTGGTACGCGCTGAGCGAGAACTACTCGCCCTATCGCTTGGCGCACGGCCCGCAGGGGACGCCGACGTCGCTCGCCGCGCCGGGCTCGCTGCTCGGCTACTCGTTCTCGCCGACGCGCGATCGGCTCGCGGTCGCCTTCATGGCGGGGGGCGTGAGCACCATCTACCTCGGCAAGGCCGACGGCACCGACCTCGTCTCGATCAAGACGCCGAAGTACGCCGACCACCCCGTGCTCGGCCCGCTCGGCAAGGTCGCCTACGTCGCCGACTACCGCGTGTGGATCGACGGCAAGGCGATCTCGCCTTCTGGCTTCATCGCGTCGGCGCCGACCTTCTGCGACACCGACCGGGGCCTGCTCGTCTTGTTCACCGTCGGCGTCGGCAAGGGCGCCGATCTGATCGGCACCGACACGACCGGAGGCGGGCTCTTCCGCCTCACCATGGGGCAGGGGGCGAACACCTGGGCCGCCTGCAGCCCCGACGGCCGACGCGTCGGCTACTTCTCGACGCGGACCAACGGCGAGGGCCCAGGGCTCTACCTCGCGAGCCTGCGCGATCCGTCGCGCGCGCATCGCATCTCCAAGGAGCCCGGCGAGGGGCTGTCGTGGGCACGCCGCGACGACCTCGCCGCGGTGGCGGCGACACCATGAAACACCTGAAAAACAGCATCGCGCTCGTCGCGCTCGGCCTCTCGATCGCGTCGAGCGCGTGCGTCTCGAAGGCGACCTACCAGGCGTCGGTCGCCGACGCGAACGCGGCCCACCAAGACGCGGCGAAGAAGCAGGCGACGATCGACGAGCTGCGCACGCGCCTCGCGCAGACCGAGAAGGACGTGCAGCTGCGCGATCAGGCGGTCTCGGCGCTGCGCACCGACCAGCACAACCTCCAGCAGCACCTCGACGAGGCGACCGCGATGAACCAGTCGCTGCGCGACGAGCTCACCCGCCTCGGCAAGGACGTCGACAAGGTGCTCGCCGAGAAGGGGTCGATGGCGAGCGAGCTGCGCGACGCCAAGGCGCGCCTCGACGAGCTGCGCAAGGCGCAGGCGGCCGCCGAGTCGCGCGCCGCGCTCTTCAAGAGCGTGCTCGAGCGGCTGAAGAAGCTCGTCGACGCGGGCGACCTGAAGATCGCCATGCGCGACGGGCGTCTGGTGATCCAGCTGCCGAACGACATCCTGTTCGACTCGGGATCGGCCGAGGTGAAGCCGGCGGGGCGCGGCACGCTCAAGAAGGTCGCGGACGTGCTCGCGACGATCAAGGACCGCAAGTTCCAGGTCGCGGGGCACACCGACGACGTGCCCATCGCCTCGACGCGCTACCCGTCGAACTGGGACCTTTCGACGGCGCGCGCGGTCGAGGTCGTGAAGATCCTGATCGCCGCGGGGCTGAGGCCGCAGACCCTCTCGGCCGCGGGCTACGGGGAGTTCGACCCCATCGCCCCCAACGACGGGCCGGCCTCGCGCGCGAAGAACCGACGCATCGAGATCACGCTCGTGCCGAACCTCGACGAGCTCTACTCGATCCCCGAGCCCAAGTGAGCGGCTGAAACCCTACCAGGCGAGACCAGAGTGCAAGGCGACGCGACCAAAGACCGAGTGCTCGTGCGATCGATCGTCATCGCGATCGTCGTCGGGGCGCTGCTCGCCTTGGTCGCCTGGTGGCTGGCCGGGCTCGCGGCACCCTCCGAGCCGTCCGAGCACCACGCGACGCTCTCGCGCCCGGCGCGGCGCGCCTGAGGGGAGAGCGCCGTGCTCAGGGTCATCTTCAAAGGTCATCACCCCGCCGTCCCGCTCGTCCTGTTCGCGGCGGTCGTCGTCGCGTTCCTAGCCGTCGCGATGGAGCAGCGGCGCCTGCTCGACCCCGCCGACGCCGACGCCGACCGGCTCGCCCGCGTGTGC
>JAJXTK010000379.1 GCA_021783935.1 Myxococcales bacterium
CGGGATGCGGCCGAGGAGCGCGGACACCTCGGAGCCGGCCTGCGTGAAGCGGAAGATGTTGTCGATGAAGAGGAGCACGTCCTGCCCCTCCTGATCGCGGAAGTACTCGGCGCACGTGAGCGCCGAGAGCGCGACGCGCGCGCGAGCCCCGGGCGGCTCGTTCATCTGGCCGTAGATGAGCGCGGCCTTCGAGAGCACGGAGGCGCCGCTCTCGAGCTTCGACTCCATCATCTCGAGGTAGAGGTCGTTGCCCTCGCGGGTGCGCTCGCCGACGCCGGCGAAGCACGACACGCCGCCGTGCGCCTTGGCCACGTTGTTGATCAGCTCCATGATCAACACGGTCTTGCCGACGCCGGCGCCGCCGAAGAGGCCGATCTTGCCCCCCTTGCGGTAGGGGGCGAGCAGGTCGATGACCTTGATACCCGTCTCGAAGATCTCGACCTTCGTCGACTGCTCGACGTAGGCGGGGGGCGCGCGGTGGATCGGCGAGGTCTGCGAGTAGTCCATGGCCGCGCCGCCATCGACCGGCTGGCCGACGACGTTGAGGATGCGGCCGAGCACCTGCGGGCCGACCGGCATCGCGATGGGCGCGCCGGTGTCCTTCACGTCCATGCCGCGCACCAGGCCGTCGGTGCTGTCCATCGAGATGGTGCGCACCATCGACTCGCCGAGGTGCTGCGCGACCTCGAGGACGAGGTTGTCCTTGCCGTCGCTGATCGCAGGATTGGTGAGCGTCAGCGCGTTGTAGATGGCGGGGAGCTTGCCGGCCGGGAACTCGACGTCGACGACGGGGCCGATGACCTGACGAACTTTGCCTTGAACCTGGGGGGTCGCCATCTGTCGCTTGCTCCTCGCGGCCGGCCCGAAGGCGGCTCGCAGGTCGATCGAAAACGCGCGGCGCGGGTATCACGGCACGGCGCATCCTGCAACGGGCGCTGCGCGGACGTGCAGTTGGCGCGGGAAACGGGAGCTCATCGCGGGGCGCGTCGGCCCCTGACACGGCGTCAGGGCTCGACCGGTCCCAAACCCGGCTCGACGGACGCGGCCTTGGGCGTCGACGCGCGCCACTCGTCGGCGTGCACGCGGCCGTCCTTGAGCGTCACCACGCGCGGCATCGAGCGCGCGAGCTCCACGTTGTGGGTGACGATCACCACCGTAGTGCCATGGCGGCGGTTGATGTCGAAGAACAGGTCGTGGATCGACGCGCTGGTCGCGCTGTCGAGGTTGCCGGTGGGCTCGTCGGCCAAGATCAGCTTCGGCTGCAGCAGCAGCGCGCGCGCGAGCGCCACACGCTGCTGCTCGCCGCCCGAGAGCTCGCCCGGGCGGTGCGTCGCCCGCGGAGCGAGCCCGACCTCGTCGAGCAGCTTCCTGCCGCGCGCCTCGAGCTCCCGCCTCGATTTGCCGGCGATGAGGCCGGGCATGATGACGTTCTCGAGGGCGTCGAATTCGGGCAGCAGGTGGTGGAACTGGAACACGAAGCCGACGTTGTGATTGCGTAGGTCGGCGAGCCCGGCGCTCGACAGCTTGGTGACGTCCTGGCCGGCGATCTTGACGGTGCCGCTCGTCGGCAAGTCGAGCGTGCCGATGATGTGCAGGAAGGTCGACTTGCCCGCGCCGCTCTGGCCCACGACCGCGACGATCTCGCCATCGTCGAGGTCGAGGTCGATGCCGCGGAGCACCTGCAGCTCCTTCCCCATGTGCTGGAAGGTCTTCTCGAGGGCGCGGACTTCGACGAGGCGAGGCACTGGGCGGTGCAAGTAGCGCGAGCGCGCGGGGTTGAAAAGGGCGGCCGCAGCCGTCGTACGCGAAGCCGGGCGTCGGCGCGCTACTCGTAGCGCAGCCCCTCGACCGGCAAGAGCTTCGACGCCGCGCGGGCCGGGTAGAGCGTGGAGATCGCGCAGATGACCAGCGCGGCGAGCGTGACGGCGGCGAAGTCCCAGCCGTTCACCGAGATCGGGAGGCGGTCGATGTAATAGACGTCGGGGTCGATGCGGACGCCGAACCACGACAGGCCGTAGCAGACGGCGTAGCCGGTCGCGACGCCGAAGATCGTGCCGATGCCGCCGATGATCATCCCCTCGACCATGAACACCCGGAGGATCGCGTTGTCGCTGGCGCCGAGGGCCTTGAGGATCGCGATCTCGGCCCCCTTCTCGGTGACCATCAGGAGCAGCGTGCAGAGGATGCTGAAGCTCGCGACGATGATCGCGAGCGACAGCACGATGAACGTGGCGATCCGCTCGAGCTTCAACGCCGAGAAGAGGTTCTTGTTGATCTCGCGCCAGTCTCGCGTGCGCAGCTCCTCGCGCCCGACGGCGTTCGCGATCAGCGGGCGGAACCTGTCGGCGTTCTCGACGTCGCTGACCTTCACCTGGATCGCGTTGATGCGATCGGGCTGATCGAGGAAGTCGCGTGCGGCGTCCATCGTCACGTACGCGTGCGTCGCGTCGTACTCGTACATGCCGCTGAAGAAGATCGCGGCCACGCGGAACTTGCGCTCGCGCGGCACGACCCCCGCGGGCGACAGCTCGCCCATGCGAGAGACGAGCGACACCTCGGAGCCGATGCGCAGGTGGAGCGTCTTGGCGAGCTCGCGGCCGATGACGACGCACGGGTAGACCGGCCGGTCCAAGGACGGCGGAGGCAGCGCGCGGCCGAGCTTCTCGATGAGCGGGTCGGTCGGCTCGTGCTGGTCGCCGAAGGGCGAGGCGCGCTGCTTCTTGGGGGGTGGCGGTAGATCGTCGACGGCGTGGAAGAGGTCGTCGTCGGTCTCGACGCCGCGACGCTCCGACCACGGGAGGTTCGCGACGAGCTCGGGGTCGCGCAGCCACTCGAGCTTGCCGAGGCCGGGCTCGATGTTGGCCGGCAGGTCGATGACCTCGCCGATCGTGTCGACGTCGATCCCGCGCAAGAGCACGCCGCTGGTGTTGTTGTCGACGGCGGCCATGACCTCGCCGGTGATCATCGGCGTCGCCGCGACGACGCCAGGCACCTTGCGCACGCGCTCGAGGACCGGCTCCCACTCCGCGAACCCGTTGGGCGCCGGCGAGTCGACGACGACGTGCGCGTTGTTGGCGAGGATCTTGCGCTTCAGGTCGGCGCCGAAGCCGCCCATGATCGAGATGACCGAGCCGAGGGCGCACGACGACATAGAGACGCCGAGGATCGCGAGGAGCGAGATCACCGTGAGGAAGCCGCTCTTGCTCGAGCGCACGTGGCGCGCGCCGACGAAGCGTGAGAAGCCGGCGCGCTCGAGGCCGTCGAGCAGCATCGGCAAGAGCGCGCCGAGCACGAACAACAGGAAGACGACGCCCGTGAGCAGCGCAGCGGCGCGGAGGATCTCGTGGCGCATCACGACGTGCGACCCCCGCGTGACGGGCAGCGCGTTCGCGATTCGCACCAGCATCAGGAAGGCCCCGCCGTACACGAAGCCGACGGCCGCGTAGCCGACGGTGAGCGCCGCGTCGCCCGACTCGGACATGCGCGGCGTCTTGCGCAGCGCCTCGTACGCGTGCGCCACCGCGACGAGCGCGATCGGGCCGATGACGAGCGTGAGCAGCTCCGGGACCACCAGCAGCCACTTGGAGAGCGGCGCCAGGGCGAGCCCGACGCCGAGCACGGCGAGCTGCGCGAGCAGCAGCACGCCGCCGAGCGCGAAGAGCTTGAGGCGCGAGCCGCGCGTCATCCGCCAGCTCTCCTCGATCGCCTCGAAGATGCCGAGGTTGCGGTCGATCATCAGCGGCAAGGCGAGCCACCAGCCGACGCGGATGATGACGATCGGAACCACGAGCGCCACGAGACCGAAGAGCGACGCGAGGGCCGCGACGAGCTCGAAGCCGAGGAAGGGCAAGACGAAGCGCGCGCCCGAGAAGACATCGCGCCATCCGGGGCGGACCTTGCGCACGAGCTTGAGGGCGACCGCGAGGCCGCCCGCGTGGCCGAAGAGCTCGAAGAGGCGCAGCCAGAGCGCCGTGCCCGCGAGGGCGAGGAAGGGCATCGGGTCGAACGGCGGCGCGACGACGTCGGGGGGCAGCGGTGCTTGCACGAGCAGCGCGCGAAGGCGCACCGCGGCGAACGCCGCCGGGACGCTCATGAGCGCGGTCGCGACCAAGAGCGGAAGAAGGCCGTGCGCGACGTCGCCGAACGCGAGGCGCGCGGCGACCCCGAGCGTCCTCAGCGGCGACCATGCGTCGGCGTGGGCGAGGGCCTGCGCGCGCGCCTGCTCGGCGTGCCCCTCGGCCTTGGGGCGCGCGGGCCTGCGCAGCGCGACGCCGACGCGCACCCCGAGCCCCGTGAGCCCGATCGCGGTGCCGAGGATGCGCACGACGATGCGCGCCATCGTCGCCGAGATGCCGATCGAGGCGAGCGCGACGGCGAGCCCGAACAGCGCGAGGCCGAGCGAGAGCGGGTGCTCGCCGATCCAGCTGCTCCCTGCGCGCCGCGGCTCGGCCGAAAAGCGCGACGTCGCGCGCGCGACGAGCACGCCGAGCCCGATCAGCGCCGCGATCCACAGCGGCGCGGGGATTCCGAGGAAGAGCATGCTTCAGGTGGCCTGGGGGCGGAGGAGCGGGAAGAGGATGACGTCGCGGATCGACGGCTGGTGACAGAGCATCATGACCAGCCGGTCGATTCCCAGGCCGAAGCCCGCCGCCGGCGGCATCCCGTGCTCCAGCGCGCGCACGTAGTCCTCGTCGTAGTCCATCGTCTCTTCGGCGCCGCGGGCCTTCTTCGCGACCTGCTCCCGGAAGCGCGCGGCTTGATCGTCGGGATCGTTCAGCTCGCTGAAGGCGTTGCACAGCTCGCGCGCCTCGACGAAGAGCTCGAAGCGGTCGGTGAGCGACGGGTCGTCGTCCTTGCGCCGTGCGAGCGGCGAGATCTCGAAGGGGTGATCGATGACGAAGACCGGGATGCTCTTGGTCGAGCCGTCCGGCGAGGCCTCGGTGCGGTAGTCGGCGGCAAGGAACGGTTCGGCGAAGTACTCGTAGAGGCAGAACAGCCGCTCGCCGGCGTTCTCGCACTTCGCGTAGGCCTTGCGGAAGTTGCCCCAGTCGACGGCGCGCGACGCCTGCTTCGCCCACTCCTTGATGTGCGGGCCGAAGTCCGCCTCGAAGAACGCGCAGAGCTCGCGCCAGCCCCGGTCGCAGCGCTCGACGAGCTCGGGGATCGCGCTCGCGCGCACCGCTCGCAGCGCGGCCTCGCTCATCGAGACCCGCGCGAAGGGGCGATCGAGGACGAACGGCCGCGCCGCCGCCCACTTGGCCCACGCGCGCGGCATCGCGGCGCGGAGCTCGTCGTCGACGAAGCGGAGCATCCGCTCGGTCATGGTCATGAGATCGTCGTAGGTCGCGTAGGCCCGATAGAACTCGAGCATCGTGAACTCGGGGTTGTGCCGCGTGCTGATCCCCTCATTGCGGTAGCAGCGACCGATCTCGTAGACGCGCTCGAGGCCGCCGACGAGGCAACGCTTGAGGTACAGCTCGGGCGCGATCCGCATGAACAGGTCGAGATCGAGCGTGTTGTGGTGCGTGTGGAACGGGCGCGCGGTGGCGCCGCCGACCAACGAGACGAGCGTCGGCGTCTCGACCTCGAGGAAGCCGTCGTCGTCGAGGAAGCGGCGCAGCGCCCGCACGAGGTGCCCGCGCGCGCGAAAGACCTCGGCGACCTCGGGGTTGGCGACGAGGTCGACGTAGCGCTGCCGGTAGCGGAGCTCGACGTCTTGCAGGCCGTGCCACTTCTCGGGCAGCGGGCGGTAGGCCTTGGTGAGCAGGCGGATCGAGGCCGCCTCGATCGACAGCTCGCCGGTCTTGGTGACCATGGGCGCGCCCGTGGCGACGACGTGGTCAGCGACCTCGATCTCGCCCCCCGCCGCGGCGAGGCGCGCGAACTGCTCGCCGAGCGCGTCCTTGCGGCAGAAAAGCTGGATCTCGCCGCTGCGATCGCGCACGCGCACGAACGCTGCCTTGCCGAACGAGCGCACGGCGATGACGCGGCCGGCGATGCGCAGCTCGGTGACACCCCGCTCCTTCGCGAGCGCCGCCACGCGCTCGAGGTCGTACTTCGGCGCCTCGTCGTCGCCGGGCCTCTTCGCCGAGGCGAAGGGGGCGACGGCGTCGCCGATCGTCGTGATGGGGCCGACGTCGTTGGCGAACGGCTCCTCGCCGCGCTCACGCACGATCGCCCCGCGCTCGCGGCGCGCGGCGATGAGCATCTCCTCGGGCGAGTGGTTCTCGTGCGCGAGCGAGGGCGTGCGTTGGGTCTTGTCGGCCTCGTCTTGGGTGCTCATGGCGGGCTCCGGCGTCGCGCGCGGCGAACGCGGCTTCGGGATCGTTCGCGTGCGGCCGATCAGGCGGGGACGAGCTTCTGCAGATCGTCGGGCAAGGGGGCCTCGACGACGAACGGCTTGACGACGTTGCCGCCGGCGTACGAGACGCGCGAGGCGTGCAGCGCGTGGCGCCCGACCGCCGGCGCCGCCGGGCCGCCGTAGAGCCAACG
>JAJXTK010000380.1 GCA_021783935.1 Myxococcales bacterium
CGAGGGATGACGACTTCCCGGCCTCCTCGATGGCTGTGTCGACCAGACGAGCTGTCATGAGTCTCCTTCTCCCCAGCGCTTGGCGAGCCGATGCTCGATGCCCAGGTGATCGAGCGCGCGCGCGACGACGGTGCCCACCAGCGCGTCGACCGAGCGCGCCTCGCCGTAGAACGACGGCATCGCCGGGAGCACGATCGCCCCGGCGCGCGCCAGCGCGAGCAGGTTCTCGAGGTGGATGGTCGACAGCGGCGTCTCGCGCGGGACGAGCACGAGCGCGCGGCGCTCCTTGAGCATCACGTCGGCCGCGCGCGTGAGCAGATCGTCGCTGAGCCCGTGCGCGATCTTGGCGCACGTCGACATCGAACAGGGGGCGATGACCATCGCGCCCCAGCCGGCGCTGCCGCTCGCGAACGGGGCGGCGTAGTCGCGCCCCGCGAAGACCGGGAGCTCGCGCGCGCGCAGCCACTCGCCGAGCTCGCCGCCGACCTCGAGGCGCCAGACCTCCGAGGCGGTGCGCGAGAGCACGACGCCGAGCTCGACCTCGCCGCGCGCGCGCGCCTCGCAGAGCGCCTCGAGCAACACGCGCGCGTAGGGGGCGCCAGAGGCCCCGGTGATGCCGACGACCAGCTTCTTGCCCTTCACGACGCCCCCTGCCCCGCCCGCACGCCGCGCACGATCGCGGCGACGCCCAGTCCGACGTCCTCGCCGCGCACCTCGACGAAGCCGCGCGCGCGCAGCTTCGCCTCGAGCTCTGCCCGCGTGAGGAAACGCGCCATCGAGCGCGCGAGGTAGGCGTAGGCGTCGCGATCGTCGGCGAGCAGCCGACCGAGCGCCGGCAGCAGCGTCTTGGCGAACGCGTCGTGGAAGACGCGCACCGCGAGGCCGCGGAGCCCCGCCGGCGGGCGGAACAGCTCGAGGTAGACGAGCACGCCGCCCGGCCTGAGCACGCGGCGCGCCTCGTCGAGCCCCTGGTCGACGTCGGCGAGGTTGCGCAGCCCGAAACCGCACACGATCGCGGCGAAGCGACCGCTCTCGAACGGCAAGGCGAGCGCGTCGGCGACGACCGTCTCGACGCGCCTCACCTTCGAAGCGCCGCGCTCGAGCATCTCGGCCGCGAAGTCGGCGGCGACGACGCGGCGATCGGGGTAGGCGCGCTCGATCTCGGCGGCGAAGTCGAGCGTGCCGGCGCACACGTCGAGGACGTCCCCCTCGGGCGCGGCGGCGAGCAGCTCGATGGCGCGGCGCCGCCAGCGCACGTCGAGGCCCCCCGACATGACGCGGTTGAGCCGATCGTAGGTCGGGGCGATGCGCTCGAACATCGCGCGCACGGCGCCGCCGTGGTCGCGCTCGTGGCCGCGGCGCGCGTCGAGCTCGGCGATCGGCTTGGTCACTTGGTCAGCTCCTTGGCGGCGTCGAGGATGCGCTGCAGCCGGCTCTCCACGCGCGCCTTGCCCCCCTCGCCCCGCGCCGCGCCGCCGCGCGGGACACCGTACTCGCTCCAGCGCGCGTCGAGCGTGCGCAGCGTCGCGGCGTCGGAGGCGCAGACCTCCGGCCAGTCGCGCTGATAGCCCTCCTCGCGCCACTTGCCGGTCGCGTCGATGGCGACCTTGCCGCCGAAGCACGGCACGTCGCCCGAGTGGCAGAGCTGATCGCTCGGCCCGTCGGAGAACGAGAAGTCGCGCTTGGGGTCCATGTTCGCAAGGACGCGCCAGGCGACCTCCTCGTGGTCGTGCACGTTCACGTCGGCGTCGACGACGACGATCGCCTTGGTGAACATCATCTGCCCCGCGCCCCAGATGGCGTGCGCGATCTTGCGCGCGTGGTGCGGGTAGCTCTTGCGGATCGAGACCACGCAGAGGTTGTGGAACGCCCCCTCGACCGGCAGCTCCATGTCGACGATCTCGGGGAATTGCAGGCGCAAGAGCGGCAAGAACAGCCGCTCGGTCGCCTTGCCGAGCCACGCGTCCTCCATCGGCGGCCGACCGACGATCGTGCTCGGGTAGATGGCGCGGCGGCGGTGCGTGACGGCGGTGACGTGGAAGGCGGGGAACGGCTCGACGGGGGTGTAGAAGCCGGTGTGATCGCCGAAGGGGCCCTCGTCGCGCAGCGGCTCGCGCGGATCGACGTACCCCTCGAGCACGAGGTCGGCGTCGTCGGGCACCTCGAGGCCGTTGCTCACGCACTTGACCAGGCGCACGGCCCTCTTGCGCAGGAAGCCCGCGAGCAAGAGCTCGTCGATCCCGTCGGGCAGCGGCGCGGTCGCCGCGTAGGCGTAGCTTGGGTCGCCGCCGAGCACGACGGCCACGTCGAGCCTCTGCCCGCGCTCCTTCGCGGCGCGGAAGTGGCGCGCGCCGGTCTTGTGCACCTGCCAGTGCATGCCGGTGGTGCGGCGATCGAAGCGCTGCATCCGGTACATGCCGACGTTGCGCGCGCCCGTCTCGGGATCGCGCGTGAAGACGACCGGCAGCGTCAGAAACGGCCCGCCGTCCTTCGGCCAGGAGGTCATCACCGGCAGCGCGTCGAGATCGACCGCGTCGCCCCTGTGCACGACCTCTTGGCACGCGCCGCGCTCGGCGCTGCGCGGCAGCAGGTGGGCGAGCTCGGGGAGCGTGAGCACCGCGCGCGCGACGTCGCCGACGCTGCGCCCCCCGCCGGGCGCGACGGCCTTCACGAGCGCCTCGATCGCGCGGACGTGCTCGTCGAGGTCGGCGACGCCGAGCGCGCGGGAGATGCGGGCGCGCGAGCCGTACATGTTGATGAGCAGCGGGAAGGCGCTCGCAGGCCCCACCGGGTCGCCGACGTTCTCGAACAGCAGCGCCGGCCCCCCCGCCTTCATGACGCGATCGGCGATCGCGGCGAGCTCGAGGCGCGGATCGACGCGCGCGGAGACGCGCACGAGCTCCCCCTGCTCCTCCAGCACGCGCACGAATTCGCCGAGACCGTCGTACGCCACGAGCCCTCCAAAGTTTCAAAAAACTTTGAAGGATCCGTTAGGAGGCGCACGCGCTGCGGTCAAGCGAGCCTCCATCGTCGCGCGCGGTGAACGACGCACGAACCCTCCCCTGAGCGCGGCCCTTGGCCACGCGATTTGGGGAGGGCGGTCGCGCGCAGCCGTCACGCGCAGGACGCGCGCAGGGCGCCGCGCAGCGGCGGCCGAGCACGCCGAGCATGACGGCGAGCACGACCGGGGCGGGGCACCCCTGACTTCAACCCTCGATCTTGAGCAGCTCCTTGACCTTCGCGATCACCTGGGGCGCCTGGATCGGCTTGGTGATGTACGCGTTCGCTCCGAGCGCCAGCGCGCGCTGCCGATCCTCCTGCGACCCCTCGGTCGTGATGATGATGATCGGCGTGTCCCTGTGGATCGGATCGGTGCGCACGCGCTTCACCAACTTGAGCCCGTCCATGATGGGCATGTTGATGTCGGTGATGATCAGGTCGTACTTCGCGTTCGCGAGCTTGCGCATCCCGTCGATGCCGTCGTCGGCCTCGGTCACGCGGAGGTTCTTCACGCGCGCGAGCGCGAACACGAGCAGCTGCCGCATCATCGGCGAGTCTTCGACGATCAGGCAGGAGTACTGAGAGCTCATTCTCGGGGTCTCGGTTCGGGTCGTTTGGGCTCGACTGCGTTCACTCGAGCTCGAGGAAAGGCTCGAGCGGACCGATGCGGGTGCCGTGCTGCGCGAACAGTCGCGCGGCCGCAAGCGCAGAGGCCGCGTGCGCACCGAGCAGCCGGAAGAGCTCGAAATCGAGCTCGACGAACTCCGGTTTCTGCTCGAACGTGGCGAAGACCGCGATCACGCCGACGCTGCGCTCGTCGAGGCGCATCGGGATGCAGGCGGCGGGGGCGCCGACGCTGCCGGCCGTCGAGTCGCCGTCGACCCAGGTCGCGTGGCCGCTGTTCCACGCCCGGCCGATCGGGCCGGTGCCTGCCACCACGGGGCGGAGCGACGCGACCGGCACCCCTTCGCTCGCGACGGCGCGCAGCTCCTGCTTGGTGTCGTCCGCGAGGTAGATGGCGAAGGAGCGGGCACCGATGAACTGGGCGAGCAGCTCCTTGAGCTGCCGCAAGATCGATCGCAGATCGAGCGTCGAGTGGAGCTGGTAGCTCGCGACGTAGAGGCTCGCGAGCTTGGAATTCTCCAACTCGATGTCGGCGAAGCGCTGCGCGAAGTCGCGACCGAACGCGCCGGCGTTGTCGAAGCGGTCGAGCAGCTGCCTCTTCTCGGCCTCGAGGAGCTCGATCTTCGCGAGCAGCTCGCGGATCGCGGTGTCGCTGCGCAGCTGGGCGCGCAGCTTCGCGTTCTCGGCCTCGAGGTTCTGCATGCGCCCGCGCAAGGCTTCGTCTTCCTTGAGCAGCTCCTCGGTCAGCTGCGCGCCCTTGCGGAAGAAGGTCTGGATGAAATCGTCTCGGCGAGCCAGCAAATCCGGCTCGGCCTGCGGCACCTCGGGCTTCGTGCGACCACGCGGCTTCGAAGTCATTCCCCCGCAAGCTACCAAATCCGGCGGTGACATTGAGACAAACCCACGCGACCACCTCGTCCTCCGACGCGCAATGGCCCACATAGACCCCTTGACCGAGCCCCCCCGGACACGCTTCGCTGACACCATCGAAGGGACACGCCTGAGCCCCGACGCCGCCGCGGCGCCCACGCCGGTCGCGAGCCAGCGACGCGGGTGCTCATCCGCGCATCTCCCGGACCCCAGAGATCGAATCGGATGACGGAGCGCGACAAAGGGAAGCCGGCTGGCCCAGCAGGGGCACCGCGCAAGCGTCCGCGCGAGACCAACGCGGATCGCGCGCGCATCGGCGCCGTCGTCGCGAACACCTACCGCATCGACGAGATCATCGGCCGCGGCGCCATCGGCGCGGTCTTCGGCGGCATGCACCTGCGCCTCGAGCGGCCCGTCGCCGTGAAGTTCGTCGACCCGACGCTCGTCGACGACCCGGAGATCCGCGCCCGCTTCAAGCGCGAGGCGAAGATCAGCGCGTCGATCCAGTCGAGCCACGTGGTCGAGGTGATCGACTACGGCGTCAGCGAAGAGAGCGCGCCGTACATCGTGATGGAGCGCCTCGTCGGCGAGGATCTCCACGCCCGCATGCTGCGCGAGGGGACCATCCCGGTCGATCGCGCGCTGCGCATCGCCAAGCAGGTGTGCCGCGCGCTCGGCGCCGCCCACGCGAACGGCATCGTGCACCGCGACCTCAAGCCCGAGAACGTGTTCCTCGTCGAGCGCGACGGCGAGCCCGAGTTCGTCAAGGTCGTCGACTTCGGCCTCTCGACGTTCGTGCAGTCCGACGACACCCGCCTGACGCGCGCCGGGCAGTCGGTCGGCACGCCCCTCTACATGGCGCCCGAGCAGGCCGGCGCCCGCGCCTTCGACGCGCGCGTCGACGTCTACTCGCTCGGCGTGCTGATCTTCGAGATGACGACGGGGCGCCTCCCCTTCGAGGCGCCGAACCTGCAGCAGCTGCTCGTGGCGCTCGCGACGCAGGCGCCGCGGCCGCTGCGCTACTACCGGCCGAGCTTGCCGTCGGAGCTCGACGAGCTGGTCTTGCGGTTCATCGCGCGCGATCCGCGCGTGCGGCCCAAGTCGGCGGCGGCGGCGCTCGCGGAGATCGTCGCGCTCGAGGAGCGGCTCGCGGCGCGTGAGCAGGGCGCCGCGTCGGGCGGCAACGACCTCGCGGTCGACGGGCTCGCGGGGGAGCTTCCGGAGTCGTTCGTCAACGAGCTCAACGGACACCTCGCGGTGCTGCGGCGCACGGGCAGGCTCGCGACGACCGACCTCGAGGTCGACGAGGGGGCGCGAGGCAGCGGCGACCAGGCGGTCGGAGGCGCCAGCGATCTCACCGACCAGATGGACCGGCGCGAGATCGCCGGCATCCTCGACGCCGCCTCGTCGGACAACGTCCCCGTCGCGCCGCGCGCCGCCGGACGCCCCCCCGAGCGAGAGCGCGCCCGCGAGCGGCATCGCCATCGCGCGCAGAAGCAGAGCAGCGCGAAGATCCCGCGCGCGCCGAGGGCCGCCGAGCCCGACGAGATCGTCGACGAAGACTCGGGGGTGTTCATCGGGCGCATCGGCGAGGACAACCAGCTGCACGAGATCCCGCATACGCGGCGCCCGTCGTCGCGCCCTCCGGCTCCGAGGTCGCGCGTGAACGGGCCGCCGACGGTCATGCTCGTGCTCGCCGCGGCCGTCTTCGCGGTCGTCGCGACGCTCGTCGTGCTGAAGCTGATGCAGCGCTGAGCCGCGCGCGCGGCTACAGCAGGTTCGCGGCGAGCTCGGCCAGCTCGCTGCGCTCACCCTTCGCGAGGCTCACGTGCCCCGAGATGCGCTCGTTGCGGAAGCGCTCGGCGACGACCGACAGACCGTTGGAGGCCGAGTCGACGTACGGGTTGTCGATCTGCTGCGGGTCGCCGGTGAGCACGATCTTCGTCGCCTCGCCGGCGCGCGTGATGATCGTCTTGATCTCGTGCGGCGT
>JAJXTK010000381.1 GCA_021783935.1 Myxococcales bacterium
GGCGCCCGCCACGCGAGCCGAGATCGAGCCGCCGACGACGCCCCGCGGGGGCGCGCAGAAGCCTCGCCGATGATTCGCCCCTCGAACGCTGGTTGAACCAGATCCTCGCGCACGAACGGGTTCCCTCGGAATTCTCGCGCGTGCGCCGTCGGCCCGCACGCGACGACCGCCGCGCGATCGAGCGTGCTCGCCGGCGCACGCTTGCTAGGGTTCGCGCGCGCCGCCGAGAAGCGCGGCGCGGAGAGGGACGACGTTGAAGCGGATCGTGATCACCGGCGTGGGCATGACGACGGCGCTGGGGCTCGGCGCCCCGGCCACTTGGGAGTCGCTCGTCGCGGGGCGCTCCGGCGTGCGCGCGCCGCGCAATTGGCCCGGCCGCGAGATGCACGTGCACGGCGTCGGGGAGCTGCCGCAGGAGATCGAGGAGCAGGCCTGCAAGGACCTCGATCACCTGCTGCGCAAGCGCACCGATCGCTTCGCCGCGATCTCGCTCGTCACGGCGACCGAGGCGATCGCCCACGCGCGCGCCGGCGGCGGCGCCATCGATCCCGATCGCATCGGCGTCATCACCGGCATCGGCCTCGGCAGCCCCCGCACCGAAGACGGCGAGAAGGTCGGCCCCACCACCGTGCTGCGCCGCATGCCCAACGCGGCGGCCGGCTGGATCGCCATCGAGCACGGGCTGCGCGGCGGCAGCTTCAACGTCGCGAGCGCGTGCGCGTCGGGCGCCCACGCCATCGGGCAGGCGGTCGACGCGATCCGGCTCGGGCGCATGGACGCGTGCGTGGCCGGCGGCGCCGACATGTTGAGCGTGCCCGACGTGATCAAGGCCTTCGCGTCGATGCGCGCGGTCAACGACGCGAACGATCCCCCCGAGCGCCTCTCGCGCCCGTTCGACGCCAAGCGCCGCGGCTTCGTCATGGCCGAGGGGGCCGGCTACGTGGTGCTCGAGACGCTCGAAGGGGCCCTCGCGCGCGGCGTCACGCCGATCGCGGAGCTCGCGGGCTGGGGCATGTCCACCGACGCGCACCACATCGTCGCGCCGGCGCCCGACGGCTCGGGCGGCGCCAGGGCGATCCGCGAGGCGCTGCGCGACGCGGGGCTCGCCCCCGAGGACGTCGACTACGTCTCGGCGCACGGGACGAGCACCCAGCTCAACGACAAGGGGGAGACGCTCGCGATCAAGAGCGCCTTCGGCGCGCACGCGCGGAGGCTGGCCATCTCCTCGCAGAAGTCGATGCTCGGCCACACGCTCGGCGGCGCCGGCGCGATCGAGGCCGCGGTCACCGCCCTGAGCCTCGCGCACCAGATCGCGACGCCCACCATCAACCTCGAGCACCCCGACCCCGAGTGCGATCTCGACTACGTCCCCGGCGCGGCGCGGCGCATGGCGATGCGGGCGGCGATCTCGAACGCCTTCGGCTTCGGCGGGCACAACTGCGTGCTGGCGCTCCGGCGCTACGAGCCGACGCGCGCGTAGCCGACCGAGCGCGTCAGCCTCGCAGCTGCCGCAGGATCGCTAGCACGAAGCCGACCCCGCCCGCGATCGCGAGCAGCAGCGCCACGACGCCGACGCGCCCGTGCAGCAGGCGCAAGCGCCGGCGCGCCGCGCCGCGCCCCTCGAAGAGCGCGCCGCCGAGCCCGATCGCGACGAGGATCGCGAAGCCGAGCAGGACACGCAGCAACAGGACGCCGGCGCGCACGGGGCTCTCTTAGTACCCGGCGCGCGGACTTCAACGGCTATCGGAGCGCCTCGGCCGCCTCGCCTCGCGCCATCGACGCGAGCTTGCTCCGATCGCGGAGCGGCACGACGTCGCGGCAGCAGCGCGCGCCGAGGTGGTAGTTCGAGTGCCACGAGCGGTCGATCGGATCGACGTGCCAGCGCGGATCGAAGCGGCAGTGGTCCTTGTACATGCGCCCGTCGTAGAACCAGGCCGACCCCTTCATCTGCACGTAGGTCACGTGGTCGTTCGGGTCGAAGCGGCTCATGAGCTCGGCGACGTTGCCGTGCTGGTCGAAGACGCCGAGCCGCGAGCGGCAGCGCGGAAACGCCCCCGAGGGCTCGGTCTCCGTCGGGCAGGTGTTCCAGAGGTCGTTGCGGGGATCGCAGCCGTGCCAAGGCTTGCCGACGTCGCACGCCGTCATGTCGAGCGCGTCGCCGTAGGCGTACCTCCACGGCTTGCCGCCGTCGGGGTCGGCCTCGCAGGCGACGTCCCACTCCTCGTCCTTGCAGAGCCGCTTGCCGGCGAGCTCGCAGAGCTGCTCGGACTGCATGACGTTCGCGAAGACGAAGGGGAGCGCGCAGGTGCGGTTCGGGTACTCGAACTCGTCGATGCACACCTTCGCGCCGTCGATGTCGCCGTCCGCGTAGAGCGGCACCTCGTTGTCGTGTCCGCAGATCTCCCGCTGCTTCGGCGTCTGCAGCACCACGCCGGCGAGCCCCTCGAGGCACGCCGCCCGCGAGCGTTCGTGCACCGCCTTGGGGTTCCCCTGGCTGATGTGCAGCCGGCGCGCGCCGAGGATCCTGCGCGCCGCGGCGAAGCTCGCGGGGGTTCGCGGCTCGAGGGGCACGATGGACAGCAGGTAGTCGACGTCGACCTGCTTGGACGCCGGCGGCTCGGTCCAGTCCTCCTCTTCGATGCCATGGCCGACGGGGCCCGGACCGACGGCCGGCGCTTCGATCGGCGGCGCGACGACGACCGACGCCGCGGGCGCTCGCGGCGCCGGCACCGCGTCGGGCCGCGACGCCGCGTCCGCCACCCACGCGCGGCTCGGCGCCGCGCCCAGATAGGCGCGCGTGATCGCGTACGAGCCGTCGAAGGCCGCCGCGCACGCGAGCGCCACCCCCGCGACGAACCGCGCCCGCACCCTCGCTGCCATCTCGCGCCGACGCTTACGTGTCCGCGCGCGACTTGGCCAAGATCACGGCGCGGCGCCCCGGTCACACGTTCGCGTTGCGCGTGCGGACCAGGTACTTGCCCCCCTCGAGCCCCGTCAGGAACGCGAGCAGCTTCTCGCGCAGCTCGCAGCGAAGCCGGACGGCGTCGTCGCCGTTCTTGGCGGAGACGAGCACGCGGACGGCGGCGGCCTTGTCGGTCACGTCGGTGACCTGCACCGAGACGGTGCGCCCGTCCCATGCGTCGCTCGCGGCGCAAAGGCGCTGCGCCTCGGCCCTGATCGCGTCGATGGGCGTCGCGTAGTCGACGTAGAGCAGCACCGCGCCGTGGATCTGCGCGTCGACCTTGGTCCAGTTCTGGAACGGCTGGTCGAGGAAGCGCCCGATCGGCACGATGAGGCGCCGCTCGTCCCAGATCTTCACCACGACGTACGTGAGGTTGATCTCCTCGATCGTGCCGAATTCCCCCTCGATCACGACCGAGTCGCCGATGCGCATCGGCTGGGTGATCGACAGCTGCACGCCGGCGATGAGCCCCGCGAGCGACTTCTGCGCGGCGAGGCCGACCACGACGCCGGCGATCCCCGCGGAGGCCAGGAGCGAGACGCCGACGCTCCGCACGAAGTCGAACTGCATCAGGATGACGGAGGCGCCGATGAGCACCGAGAGCACCGCAAAGACGCGCCGCAGCACCTCGAGCTGCGTGCGCAGCCCCTTGGCGCGCTCGTCGCCCACCGTGCCGTCCGGCAGGCGAGCGTCGAGCCACGACGCGCCGAGCGAGAGCGCGCGCATCGTGAGCCAGGTGAGCCCGATGACGAGCGCCGAGAGCGACAGCCGCTGGCCGACGAGGTCGACGGCCGCACTGAAGCGCAGCGCCTCCATGAACGATCGCAGCGCGACGACGGCCACGACCAGGCGCGCCGGCCCGCGCGCGGCCTCGACCATGCGGTCGTCCCACGGCGTGGTCGTGCGACGCGCGAGCCGCCGCAGCGCCCCGAGCACCAGCGCGGCGAAGACGATGCCGAGCGCGTAGGCGGCGCCGATCGAGAGCAGGAGCCCGATCCACTGCCAGATCGCGACGCCGAAGAGCGTCACGCGCTGCAACGAGCTCGGCAGCCGCTCCTGCCAGTCGCTCGGGCCGAACGCCTGCCAGAGCTCCGGCACCATCGCGACCGTCGTGCGCGAGACGATCCACCGCTGCACGCCGTCGTCGAAGCGCACGCGGGTGAGCGAGATCGAGACCGGCTCGTCCTCGAGCGGGATCGTCGTGACGAGCTCGGTGCCCGCGGGGCCAGCGCCGCCCCCTTCGGGGACGTCGGAGAGCTTGCCGAGATCGACGATGGTCTTGCGGTCGAGCACGTAGGCGAGCTCGCGCGCGAGGGCCGGCCCCTCCTTCGCCTGGTTGGCGCGGGGGATCGCCTTCAGATCGAGGTAGTGCGCGGCGCGGTTCCAGTCGCGCGCCCGCGCCGCCTCCTGAAACCCGTCGAACGCGCGGCGCGGCGTCTCTTGCGGGAGCGAGACGTCGATGCGCGGCAGCCCGTCGTGCGGCCCGGCGAGGGCGCGCGCCGGCCCGAAGAGCAGCGCAAACGCCAAGGCGAAGGGGACGAGCAGGAGGGCCTGCGCGCGGACCGACAGCGACGACGTGCGAGGCACGGCACGCGGGATAGCACGGCGCGAATCCGCGCGGTTACCCCTGGCGGGCTCGTGCCGCCGAGGCGATGCGACGACCGTATCGGCGCGCCTGCGATCTGCGATCCTCGCGCGACAGGAGGTCTTCACCATGTTCGAGTCGGCCGAGCTGGGGCACACCATCGACAAGCAGCGGTGGAAGGAAGACGTCCCGAAGCTGCGCGAGGCGCTGCTCGCGGCGCAGTACCGCATGCTCGACGCCAAGAAGTTCCCGGTGGTCCTCGTGATCGGCGGCGTGGACGGCGCGGGCAAGGGGGAGACGGTGAACCTCCTGTCCGAGTGGATGGATCCGCGACACCTCGAGGTGCACGCGACCGGCGCGCCCACCGACGAGGAGCGCGAGCGCCCCGCGATGTGGCGCTTCTGGCGGCAGCTGCCGCCCAAGGGGAAGATCGGGATCTTCTTCGGCTCCTGGTACACCGAGCCGATCGTCTCGCGCGTCTACGGCCAGATCGACGACGCGGAGCTCGAGCGACGCACCGCCGAGATCGTCCGCTTCGAGCAGATGCTGGCCGACGAGGGGGCGCAGCTCCTCAAGCTCTGGTTCCACCTCTCGAAGAAGGCGCAGAAGAAGCGGCTCAAGGACCTCGAGGGCGATCCGAAGACGCGCTGGCGCGTGACCGACAGCGAGTGGAAGCACTTCAAGGTCTACGACGACTTCCGGCCGGTCTCCGAGCGCACGCTGCGCGAGACGAACAAGGCCGACGCGCCGTGGGTCGTGATCGAGGGGCTCGATCCGCGCTATCGCGGCGTCACGGCCGGGCAGGCCTTGCTCACGGCCATCGACGCGCGCCTCGCGAAGGAGGAGCAGAGGCAGCGCGAGATGGAGGCCGAGCGCGCGAAGCCCGTCGAGCGCGCGAAGGTGGCGGCGGCGAAGCCCGACGGCGACGGCGCGACCCCCAAGCGACGCAACAAGGGCAAGCAGGCGAGCCCGAAGCCGAACGGCGCCGATCTGCTCGCGAGCCTCGACCTGTCGCAGCACGTCGCGAAGGACGACTACGAGAACGAGCTCGACAAGTTGCAGCGCCGGCTGAACCTCCTCTCGCGCGCGCCGAAGTTCCGCAAGCTGTCGACAGTGCTCGTGTTCGAGGGGATGGACGCCGCCGGCAAGGGGGGCGCGATCCGTCGGGTCACCAGCGCCCTCGACGCCCGCTACTACTCGATCGTGCCCGTCGCGGCGCCGACCGAGGAGGAGCGCGCGCAGCCGTACCTCTGGCGCTTCTGGCGCCACCTGCCGCGCCGCGGGCGCTTCACGATCTTCGATCGCTCCTGGTACGGCCGCGTGCTGGTCGAGCGCGTGGAGGGGTTCGCGGCGACGCACGATTGGATGCGCGCCTACTCGGAGATCAACGACTTCGAGGAGGACGTGGTCCGGGCGAACACGGTCATCGCGAAGTTCTGGCTCCAGATCTCGGCCGAAGAGCAGCTGCGCCGCTTCGAGGAGCGCGAGCGGACGGGCTTCAAGCGCTTCAAGATCACCGAGGAGGACTGGCGCAACCGCGACAAGGCGCCGCTCTACGATCACGCCGTGTGCGACATGGTCGACAAGACCAGCACGGAGATCGCGCCCTGGACGCTCATCGAGGCCGAAGACAAGTACTTCGCGCGGCTCAAGATCCTCCGCACGATCTGCGAGCGCATCGAGGCCGCGGTGTAGCCCGCCGCGCGCGTCACGTCGCGGGCGCGCGGTACTCCTCGGGCGGGGGCATGCTCGGGCGCGGCGACGGGCGCGGCGGCAGGGAGCGCCCCGCGTCCGGCGCGCCGGGGAGATCGGCGGTCGGTGCGGGGGGCGGGGGCGGTTGCGGCGGCGGTTGCGGCGGCGGTTGCGGCGGCGGTTGCGGGAGCGGTTGCGGGGGCGGCGATGGCGAGGTCGCGCTAGAGGGGCACGGCGCTGGGCT
>JAJXTK010000382.1 GCA_021783935.1 Myxococcales bacterium
TTCCGATCTGTACGCGACCTGGCCGCCGACCTCGGTCAGCGTCGGCAGCGCGAACGGGTCCCACTCGGCGAGCAGCTCGCCCGGCTTGGCGTGCATCCCCTCGAGCTTCTTGAGCTGCGCGCCGTAGACCAGGCGATGGTGCTCGCGCTCGCGACCCGTCTCGTCGACGATCACGAGCTCGCCGTGGCGGTTCATGACGACCGCCTCGTTGCCGGGGCGGGGAGCCGTGACCGCGCCGCGGACCACGATGCGCCCCTCGGTGCGGGCCTCGAGCGACGACTGCTCGATCTTGCCGCGCGCCGCCGCGCCGCCGATGTGGAACGTGCGCATCGTGAGCTGCGTGCCCGGCTCGCCGATGGACTGGGCGGCGATGATGCCGACCGCCTCGCCGATGTTGACCCGGTAGCCGCGCGCGAGGTCGCGCCCGTAGCACATCGCGCAGATGCCGCGCTTGGCGTTGCACGTGAGCACCGAGCGGATGGTGACCTCCTCGATGCCCGCGTCCTCGATCTTCTTGACCGAGGCCTCGTCGAGCTCCGTGTTCGCCGGCAAGAGCACGTCGAGGGTGACCGGGTCGGTGATGTCGTCGAGCGTGACGCGGCCGAGGATGCGGTCGGCGAGCGGCTGGATGGTCTCGCCGCCCTCTTCGAGCTTCGCGACCGTGATGCCGTCGATCGAGCCGCAGTCGTACTCGGTGATGACCGCGTCCTGCGCGACGTCGACCAGGCGGCGCGTGAGGTAGCCGGAGTTCGCCGTCTTGAGCGCGGTGTCGGCGAGCCCCTTGCGCGCGCCGTGCGTCGAGATGAAGTACTGCAGCACGGTGAGACCCTCGCGGAAGTTCGCGGTGATCGGGGTCTCGATGATCTCGCCCGACGGCTTCGCCATCAGGCCGCGCATGGCGGCGAGCTGGCGGATCTGCTGGGTCGAACCGCGCGCGCCGGAGTCGGCCATGATGTAGATCGGGTTGAAGGAGGGCTGGCTCTCCTCCTTGCCGGTCTCGGGGTCGATGACCTTCTCCGTGCCGATCTCCTTCATCATGGCCTGCGTGACCTTGTCGGCGACGCCGGCCCAGATGTCGACGATCTTGTTGTAGCGCTCGCCGTCGGTGATGAGGCCCTCCTGGTACTGCTCGAGGACCTTCTCGACCTGGCTCTGCGCGTCGTCGAGGAGGAGCTTCTTCTCCTTCGGGATGACCATGTGGCGCATCGCGATGGAGACGCCGGCCTTGGTCGAGTTCTCGAAGCCGAAGGTGCGCAGCCGGTCGGCGAGCAGGACCGTGTGCTTGTTGCGGAACTGCCGGTAGCAAGCGTCGATGAGCTGCGAGAGCGCCTTCTTGTCGAGGGTCTTGTTGACCAGATCGAACTTGAGCCCCTCGGGCAGGATCTCGCTCACCAGCACGCGGCCCACGGTGGTGGTCACGGTGCGGCGCGTCTCCTTGCCGTCCTTGTCGACGTCGGTGAGGCGCACGCGGATGTCGCTGTGCAGCTCGACCTCGCCGGCGTCGTACGCCATGCGCACTTCCGAGGGGCTCGCGTAGACGCCGCGCACGAAGCCCTTCGTCTGCATCGAGTCTTCGCGGTAGCAGCCGCGGCCCCACTTCTTGGCGCGCGTCGCGTAGTAGAGCCCGAGCACGATGTCCTGCGTCGGGTTGATGATCGGCTTGCCCGACGCCGGCAACAGGATGTTGTTCGTGCTCATCATGAGCACGCGCGCCTCCATCTGCGCCTCGATCGAGAGCGGCACGTGGACGGCCATCTGGTCGCCGTCGAAGTCGGCGTTGAAGGCCGCGCAGACGAGCGGGTGCAGCTGGATCGCCTTGCCCTCGATGAGCACCGGCTCGAAGGCCTGGATGCCGAGACGGTGCAGCGTCGGGGCGCGGTTGAGGAGCACCGGGTGCTCCCGGATCACGTCCTCGAGGATGTCCCAGACCTCGGGCTTCTCCTTCTCCACCATCTTCTTCGCGGACTTGATGGTGTTGACGAAGCCGCGCTCTTCGAGCTTGTTGTAGATGAACGGCTTGAACAGCTCGAGCGCCATCTTCTTCGGCAGGCCGCACTGGTGCAGCTTGAGCGCAGGGCCGACGACGATGACCGAGCGCCCCGAGTAGTCGACGCGCTTGCCGAGCAGGTTCTGGCGGAAGCGCCCCTGCTTGCCCTTGAGCATGTCGCTCAGCGACTTCAGCGGGCGCTTGTTGGGCCCCGTGATCGTCTTGCCGCGGCGACCGTTGTCGAAGAGCGCGTCGACCGCCTCCTGCAGCATGCGGCGCTCGTTGCGGATGATGATCTCCGGCGCGTTGAGCTCGAGCAGGCGCTGCAGGCGGTTGTTGCGGTTGATGACGCGGCGGTAGAGGTCGTTGAGATCGCTGGTCGCGAAGCGGCCGCCGTCGAGCGGGACGAGCGGGCGGAGATCCGGCGGCAGGACCGGGATCACCGAGAGCATCATCCACTCGGGGCGGTTGCCGCTCTCGCGGAACGCCTCGAGCACCTTCAGGCGCTTGGCGTACTTCTTCTTCTTCGCCTCGCTCGTCGCGCCCCGCATCTCGACGCGCAGCTCCTCGGAGAGCTTGTGCACGTCGATGCTCTTGAGCATCTCGAGCAGCGCCTCGCCGCCCATCTTCGCGGTGAGGAAGTCGTCGCCATACTGGTCGACGATCTGGTTGTACTCGTCCTCCTTGAGGAGCTGCCCCTTCTGGTAGGGCGACTCCTTCGCGTCGATGACGAGGAACGCCTCGCAGTAGAGGACCTTCTCGAGGTCCTTCAGCGAGATGTCGACCATGGCGCCGATGCGGCTTGGCAGGCTCTTGAGGAACCAGATGTGCGCGACGGGCGTCGCGAGGTTGATGTGGCCGAGGCGCTCACGACGCACCTTCGACTGAATGACCTCGACGCCGCACTTCTCGCAGACGATCCCACGGTGCTTCATGCGCTTGTACTTGCCGCAGTTGCACTCGTAGTCCTTGACCGGCCCGAAGATCTTCGCGCAGAAGAGGCCGTCACGTTCGGGCTTGAACGTGCGGTAGTTGATCGTCTCGGGCTTCTTCACCTCGCCGTGCGACCACTCACGGATCTTGTCCGGGCTGGCGAGCGAGATGCGGATCGCGCTGAACGAGAGCGGGTCCTTGGGCTTCTCGAAGAAGCTGAAGATGTCCCTCACGTGGGCCTCCGAAATTCAGACGTCTTGAACGAAATCTTGGGAGAGGTCGGGAAGAGGAGGTGCCTCCCCCCACGCGTGCTCGCCGACGTGTGCGGCCGATGCGGTGCATCGGCTCTGCGCGCGTCGGCTGCGCGCGGGTGCCCCCTCCCAATCGCGCGCGGACGCGCGCTCAGGAGGGGACGGGTCTGCGTCACTCTTCTTCCGCGGCGGCGACCTCGGTCGCGCGTGCGGCACCGCTCTCGATCAGCTCGACGTTCAGACACAAGGACTGGAGCTCCTTGATCAGCACGTTGAAGCTCTCGGGGAGCCCCGGCTCGAGGGTGTACTCGCCCTTCACGATCGCCTCGTACATGCGCGTGCGCCCCATGACGTCGTCGGACTTGACGGTCAGGAACTCCTGCAGCGCGTACGCGGTGCCGTAGGCCTCCATCGCCCACACCTCCATCTCGCCGAGGCGCTGGCCGCCGAATTGGGCCTTTCCGCCAAGCGGCTGCTGGGTGACGAGCGAGTACGGCCCGATGCTGCGCGCGTGGATCTTGTCGTCCACGAGGTGGTGCAGCTTGAGCATGTACATGACGCCGACGGTGACCGGCATCTCGAAGGCGTCGCCCGTCTTGCCGTCGAAGAGCACCGTCTGGCCGCTCGTCGGGTTGCCCCCGAGATCGAGCTGCATCCGGATCTCCTCTTCCTTCGCGCCGTCGAAGACCGGCGTCGCGAAGTGCATGCCGCGCTTGAGCTTCTTCGCGAGGGCGACGACGTCCTCGTCGGAGAGCTTCTTCAGCCAGCCCTCGAGGTCCTCGTCGCCGCCGAGCACCTTCGCGAGGTAATCGCGCATTTGCTTGGCGGGCGAGTTCCTCTCGATGAACTCCTGGAACTGCTCACCGATGCCGCGCGCGCCCCAGCCGAGGTGGACCTCGAGGATCTGCCCGACGTTCATGCGGCTCGGCACGCCGAGCGGGTTGAGCACGAGGTCGACCGGCTTGCCGTTCTGGAGGTACGGCATGTCCTCCTCGGGGAGGATCCGGCTGATGACACCCTTGTTGCCGTGGCGACCGGCCATCTTGTCGCCGACCTGCAGCTTGCGCTTGATGGCGATGTAGACCTTCACCATCTTGATGACGCCCGGCGGCAGCTCGTCGCCCTTCGAGAGGCGATCGATCTTGTCGCGGAACGCCTCCTCGCGCTCATGCACGATCGCCTCGAGCTCGCCGATGCGGCGCCCCGCGTCCTCCGGGTTCCCCTCGACCGGCACCTCCGACCAGAGCTTGCGCGGGATCTGATCGAGGGCGGCCTCGTCCACCACCGCGCCCTTCTGCAGCAGGACCTTCCCCTTCTCGTCGACGAGCTTTCCGCTCGTCGTCTTGCCGAGGAGGTTTCGACGCAGCTGGCGGTAGACGCTGTCGCGGAGGATCTGGATCTCCTCGTCGCGCGTCTTCTCGAGGCGCGCGCGCTCGGTGTCCTCGATCTCCTGGGCGCGCGAGTCCTTGTCGGTGCCCTTGCGCGCGAAGATGCGGGCGTTGATGACCACGCCGCCGACGCCCGGCGGCACGCGCAGCGAGGTGTCGCGCACGTCGCCGGCCTTCTCGCCGAAGATCGCGCGCAGGAGCTTCTCCTCGGGCGAGAGCTGCGTCTCCCCCTTCGGCGTGATCTTGCCGACGAGGATGTCGCCCGGCTTCACCTCGGCGCCGATGCGGATGATGCCCGACTCGTCGAGGTCTTTGAGGGCCTCTTCGCCGACGTTCGGGATGTCGCGCGTGATCTCCTCTTTGCCGAGCTTGGTGTCGCGGGCGACGCACTCGAACTCCTCGATGTGCACCGAGGTGAAGACGTCGTCCTTGGCGATGCGCTCGGAGATGAGGATCGAGTCCTCGAAGTTGTAGCCGCCCCACGGCATGAACGCGACGAGCACGTTCTGCCCGAGGGCGAGCTCGCCCATGTCGCACGCGGGCCCATCGGCGAGGACGTCGCCCGGCTGCACGTGCTCGCCCGCGCGCACGACCGGCTTCTGGTTGAAGCAGGTCGACTGGTTCGAGCGCTGGTACTTCGTCATGTGGTAGATGTCCGGCGACTCGCCCTCGGGCGTCTCCGCGCGGACGACGATGCGGCTCGCGTCGACGCTCTCGACGACGCCGGGGCGCCGCGCGAGGATGCAGACGCCGGAGTCGCGCGCGACCTTCGCCTCCATGCCCGTGCCGACGTACGGCGCGTGCGTGCGGATGAGCGGCACCGCCTGACGCTGCATGTTCGCGCCCATGAGGGCGCGGTTCGCGTCGTCGTGCTCGAGGAAGGGCACCAGCGCCGCCGCGACCGACACCATCTGGTTGGGCGCGACGTCCATCAGCTGGATCTCGCCGGGCGGGACCAGCTTGAAGTCACCGTTGAGGCGGGCGCTGACGAGCGAGTCCTTGAACTTCTTGTGCCCGTCGAGGTTCGCCGTCGCCTGGGCGATGTACATGCCCTCTTCCTGGAGGGCCGAGTACCACTTCACCTCGTCGGTGACGGTGCCGTTCTCCACGGTGCGATAGGGGGTCTCGACGAAGCCGTACTCGTTCACGCGCGCGAAGGTCGACAGCGACGCGATGAGGCCGATGTTCGGACCTTCCGGCGTCTCGATCGGGCAGATGCGGCCGTAGTGCGTGGCGTGGACGTCGCGCACCTCGAAGCCCGCGCGCTCGCGCGTCAGACCGCCCGGTCCGAGGGCGGAGAGACGACGCTTGTGCGTGACTTCCGACAGCGGGTTGGTCTGGTCCATGAACTGCGAGAGCTGCGAGGAGCCGAAGTACTCCTTGATCACCGCGCTGACCGGCTTCGCGTTGATCAGGTCGTGCGGCATGAGCGTGTCGATCTCTTGCGACATGCTCATGCGCTCTTTGATCGCGCGCTCCATGCGGACCAGACCGATGCGGTACTGGTTCTCCATGAGCTCGCCGACCGCGCGCACGCGACGGTTGCCGAGGTGGTCGATGTCGTCGACCGAGCCGCGGCCGTTCTTCAGCTCGATGAGGTGGTAGACGGTGCGGAGGATGTCCTCGCGCGTGAGCGTCTGCGTGTCGATCGAGGGGCGCTTGTCCTCGTCGGTGTCGTCTCGGTAGAACTTGTAGTTCAGCTTGAGGCGGCCGACCTTCGAGAGGTCGTAGCGCTCCGGGTTGAAGAACAGATTCCCGAACAGGTTGCGCGCGGTCTCGATCGTGGGCGGGTCACCCGGGCGCAGGCGCTTGTAGATCTCCATGATCGCGTCGTCGGTCGTCTTGACCTTGTCCGCGAGGAGCGTGTCCCTGAAGTAGCTGCCGACGTTGAGGCCG
>JAJXTK010000383.1 GCA_021783935.1 Myxococcales bacterium
GCGGGCCGGCGCGCGCGCTGCTCGCGGGCGAGCGCGTGGCGCTGAACCTCGTGCAGCGGATGTCGGGCGTGGCGACGCTGACCCGCGCGTTCGTCGACGCGATCCCTGCGGGGGCGCGCACGCGGATCGTCGACACCCGCAAGACGACCCCCGGCCTGCGCGCGCTCGAGCGCTACGCGGTGCGCTGCGGCGGCGGGGTCAACCACCGAGATTCGCTCGGCAGCGCCGTGCTCATCAAGGACAACCACCTCGTCGCGGCCGGCGGCGTCGCTGCGGCGATCGAGCGCGCGCGGGCCCACGCGCCGCACTGCACGCGCATCGAGTGCGAGGTCGAGAGCATGGCGCAGCTCGACTTGGCGCTCGGCGCGGGGGCGGACGTCGTGCTGCTCGACAACATGGACGACGCAGACGTCGCGGCGGCCGTCGCGCGCGTGCGGGCCGTCGCCGGCGACCGCGTGATCGTCGAGGCCTCGGGGGGCATCACGCTCGGCCGGATCCCGGCGCTGGCGAGCGCGGGCGTCGACGTGATCAGCGTCGGCGCGCTCACGCACTCCGCGCCGGCGGCCGACGTCGCGCTCGACCTCTCGCTCTGAGCCGCCCTCGCGTATCCTTGGCGCCCATGGAGCCGACGGCCTCCGGCGTCCTCGCAAAGACACCGCTCGCGCACCTCGTGCTCTACTGCCTCGAGAAGCGCCTGCGGGGCACGCTCGTCTTGCGCCCGCGCGCGAGCGACGATCCGCAGGCCGCCGACTACATCACGCTGGTCGACGGTATGCCGGCCAAGATCCGCGTCGCCGACCCCGTCGAGCACCTCGGCCGCATCTGCGTCGAGCTCGGGATCATCGACGACGCGACCTACAACGAGTCGCTCATGAAGCTCGCGGGCGGCGGGCTCCATGGCCAGATCCTGCTCGCGAGCGGGAAGATCGACGCCGCGGCCCTCGAGCGCGGCCTGCGCGCGCAGCTCGCGCGCAAGCTCGGTCACCTGTTCTCGCGACCGCAGACGACGAGCTACGAGTACTACGACGGCGTCGACCTCCTCGGCCGCTACGGCGGGCCCGAGCAGTTCCCGATCGAGCCGCTCCCGATCGTGTGGGCGGGCATTCGTTCGAACCCGTCAGCGGTGCACCTGGACGCGGCCGTCGAGCGCGTCGTCGACGCGCCCTTGCGCCTGAAGCCGGCGGCGTCGCTCGACAGGCTCGATTTCAGCCGTGCCGAGCGCGAGGTCATCGCGCGCATCTCGGCCTCGCCCTCGTCGCCGAACGAGCTGATCCGCAGCGGCCTCGACGCGCGCACCGTGCGGCTCGTCGTCTACGCGATGCTGCTGCTCAAGCAGATCGAGCCGGCGCCCCGCGTCGCGCCGAAGTCGCAGGCACAGCCCCGGTCCGAGGCCCCCGCGGCGGGCGGCGACACCGCGGACCTGATCGCGTCGCTCACCGCCTCGCTGCAGGCGGCCCCGGAGCCCGAGCTCGGCGCGCGCGAGCTCATCCTCTCGTCCACGCCCCCTCCGGCCGGCTCCTCGGCGTCGTCGCCCGAGCTCGCCGCGCGGCGGAGCGAGATCGTCGAGCGCGCCGCCGTGATCGGCAAGCTGACCTACTTCCAGGTCCTCGGCCTCGCCGAGGGCGCTTCGCCCGACGAGGCGAAGGGCGCCTACTTCCAGCTGGTCAAGCGCTGGCACCCCGATCGCCTGCCGCCCGAGCTCGCGGACGTCCGCGACGAGGTCGGCCGCGTCTTCGCGCTGATCGCCGAGGCCTACCAGACGCTCACCGACGCCGATCGACGCGCGCGCTACGTGCAGCTGCTGAAGGACGGGGGCGGCACCAAGGAAGATCAGCAGGCGGTGCAGCGCGCGCTCGAAGCAGCGGGGGCGTTCCAGAAGGCCGACTTCTTCATCCACAAGGGGAACTTCGCGGAGGCGGAGCCGCTCGCCGAGCGCGCCTACGAGCTCGATCCGACGGAGCCGGATCACGTCGCCGTCTGGGCGTGGGTGCAGGCGAACAAGCCCGAGCGCCGCGAGGTCGGGCGCTACGACGACCTCTTGAAGGTCGTCGATCAGGCCTTGGCCGACGCGCCTCGAAACGAGCGCGTGCGCTACGTCCGGGGGATGATCCTCAAGGCCGCCGGACGCCTTGGCGACGCGATGCGCGACTTTCGGGAGATCGCGGAGGCGAACCCGCGTCACGTCGACGCCGTGCGAGAGGTGCGCCTCTACACCATGCGCCACGACCGCGAGCGCCGCACCAAGGACGAAGGGACCGGCTCGCTGCTCGGTCGCTTCATGAAGAAGAAGTGAACCCGCGGGTCGCACGCCTGACCGAGCTCGCCGAGGCGTGCGACGCTGCGGCGAGCGCGACGATCCGCGCGGAGCTCGGCGCGGCGAGCGATGAGCTCACCCTCGCGGTGGCGTGCGCGCTCGGCGCGGCCTACCCGGCGCTGCGCGGCCGCCTGCTCGTCGACCACGCCGCGATCGCCGCGATCGCGCGCGAGGGGTTCCGCGCGCCGCGGCGGTCGATCGAGCTGCACAAGAGGCTGCTCGCCGCCTGCCGTCCCCCCGACGCGGCGTCGGGCGAGCTGGATCTGCGTGCGGTGCGCAGGGGGCTTCGGCGAGCCTCCTGGACCGAGCGGCTGCGCATCGCGCTGCGCGAGCTCGATCCCGACGTCGACGTCGACGTGACCGCGCGCGAGTGGAGCGACCTCGCCTCGGCGCAGCTCGAAATCGCGCTCGCGGAGGCGCGCGCGCACGTCGAACAGCGCTTCGGCGAGGTCCGCACGCCCGAGGGGGAACGCATCGGCTTCGTCGTGCTCGGCCTCGGCAAGCTCGGGGGCGCGGAGCTGAACGCCGGCAGCGACATCGACGTCATCTTCGTCCACGAGACCGACGACGGGCTCGCGAGCGCGACCTTCCCGCCGACGCCCGAGGACGAGGCGAACGGCCTGCGCCCCTTCGACGCGTTCGTGAAGATCGCGCAGCGGCTCACCGCGACGCTCGACGAGCACGACGACGACGGCTTCTGCGCGCGCGTCGACCTGCGCCTGCGCCCTGAGGGGGGCGCCGGCCCGCTGGTCAACTCCGTCGCCGCGGCGCTCGGCTACTACGAGTCCTTCGGCCGCGCCTGGGAGCGCGCGGCGCTGCTTCGCGCGCGCCCCGTCGCCGGCGATCGCGCCGTCGGCACGCGCGTGCTCGCCGAGCTCGCGCCGTTCGTCTTTCGGCGAAGGGTCGATCCAGCGATCGCGATCGACATGCACGACATGGTGCGGCGCGCGCGCGCCGAGCTCTCGGAGGACCCCGCGCGCGACCTCAAGCTCGGCGAGGGGGGCATTCGCGAGGCCGAGTTCTTCGTGCAGACGCTCCAGCTCATCTGGGGAGGGCGCGACCCGGCGGTGCGCGCGCCGAACACGCTCGAGGCGCTGCGGCGGCTGCGCACGCGCGGGTACGTCACCGATCGCGAGGCCCGTGACCTCGAGGCCGGCTACCTGCTGCTCCGGCGGGTCGAGCATCGCATCCAGCTCGCGAGCGGCGTGCAGACGCACCTGCTGCCGAGCGACGCCGAGGAGCGCGAGCGCATCGCGCGCTCGCTCGGCTTCGCCACGGGCGAGGCGCTCGTCTCCGCGCTCGATCGCGTGCGCGAGCGCATCGCGGAGCGCTTCGCGTCGCTCGTCCCCGGCGGTCGCGCGAAGGCCTCGCCGGAGGAGGCGCGCATCGAGGCGATCTTGCGCGCGATCGACGCCGCGCCCGAGGGGGGCGAGCGCGGCGAGACAGGGCCGCTCGGCGGAGAAGGGCTGCAGGCCTCGCTCGCGGCGCTCGCGCGTCGGCCGAACGGCGCGCTCGGCGGCGTCACGCGCGAGCGGCATCCGCGCTTTGTGCGCGGGCTTCTGCGCGCGATCCTCGACGCCGCCGACCCGGAGCTCGCGGCCGGCCTCGTGCGCAGCTTCTTCGATCGCCTCGCGGCGCCGGGCGTCGACGCGTACGTGCGCGCCTTCGAAGGCGACGAGCGCGCGCTCGCCCGCTTCGTCGGCCTGTGCGGCACCAGCGCCTACCTCGGTCGTTCGCTCGTCGGCCACCCCGAGCGCGTCGATCTCGTGCTCTTCGCCGCGCACGGCGGCGCGGGGGACGAGCCCCGCGGCAAGCGCCTGATCGACGCGGAGCTCGGCGCGCTCGCCCCCCACGAGCGCGGCGACCCGGAGTCGTTCGTCGGCGCGCTTCGTCGCGCGCGCGCGGTGCTCGAGCTCGAGGTCGGCATGCGCGATCTCTCGGGTGAAATCGGCGTGCGCGAGGCCGGGCGTGCGCTCTCGGTGCTCGCCGACGCGACGCTCGACGCTGCCACCTCGTTCGCGCTCACCGAGGTCGCGCATCGCCGCGGGCTCGCCGAGGTGCCGGCGGGCCTCGCGGTGCTCGCCATGGGCAAGCTCGGAGGCCGCGAGATCGGCTACGGCTCCGATCTCGACGTCGTCTTCGTCTACGACCCCGAGGCGCTCGCCCGCGTGGGGCTGGACCCCTTCGACGCGCCCGAGGTCTACGGCCGGGTCGCCACGCGCGTGATCCGGCTCCTCTCCTCGCCGCACGTAGAGGGGCCCGGCTTCGAGCTCGACACGCGCCTGCGGCCGAGCGGCGAGCAGGGGGCGCTGGTCGTCTCGCTCGAGGCGTTCGGCGCCTATCACCTCGGCCAAGCCGGCCGTCCCGCGCGCGCCGCCGGCTGGGAGCGTCAGGCCCTGCTGCGCGTGCGCCCGTGCGCGGGCGATCGCGCGGTCGGCGCCGTCGCCGAGGCGATCGCGCACCAGGCAGCCTACGAGCTCGGCCCCGAGGATCCTCGCGAGCTCTTGCGGCTCCGCATGCGGCTCGAAGGCGAGCTCGCGCGCGAGCGCCCCGGGCGCTTCGACCCGAAGCTCGGCAAGGGGGGGCTCGCCGACGTCGAATTCGCCGTGCAGCACCTGCAGATGAAGCACGGCCGCGATCCGCGCGTGCGCTCGACCGAGACGCTCGCCGCCCTCTCGGCGCTCGAGCAGGCCGGCTACGTCGAGCCCGCGCAGGCGGCGCCCCTCCGCGCGGGCTATCGCTTCCTGCGCCAACTCGAGCAGCGCGCGCGCATCGTGCACGCGAGCCGCGCGGCGTTTCTCGAGGTCGACGCCGAAGGGCTGGTGCCCCTCGCGCGCAGCATGGGGCTGCGCGATCGCGACCGCGGCGCCGCCGCGCAGCTCGTCGATCGCTATCGAGAGATCACCGCCGAGGTTCGCCGCGCGTTCCTGTCGCTGATGGACGGCGCGCTCACGGGTGAGGAGGCGGGCGGGTCGACTGCGCGCGGATCATGACCGCGAGCGCCTCGAACTGCTGCTGCTCGGCCGGCTTGCCCGCGGCCCGCAGCGTGTCGGCCAGGTCCTTCGCGATCGGGTAGGCCTTCTCGGGGGTGCCGCCGTGCTGCGCGTCGACGAACGCGAGCGCGCGGCGCAGGTAGCCCTCGGCGTGCTCCACGTCGCCGGCGTGCAGGCACGCGCGCCCGAGGTCGTGCAGCATCGGGCCGAGCGCGAGGCTCTCGGGGCCGTGCAGGCCCGCCTCGAGGCGCACGGCGCGCTCGTAGGGGACGACGGCCTCTTGCCAGCGGTGCTCCTCTTCGAACAGGCGCCCGAGCGCACGAAGCTCGTCGATCACGTGCGGCACGTGCTCGCCCCCCGCGGCGCTCAGCACCTCGAGCCCTCGCCGCAGCGCCGCCTCCGCGTGCGCGTCGTCGTGGCGCGCCGCGCCGTGGTAGAGGCGGTAGAGCAGATCCATCGAGTCGGCGACCTCGGGCGCCCCCTTGCCGAACGCCTTCTCGCGGAAGTGCATCCCCTCGACGTACGCGTGCTCGGCCTGCTTCGGCTCGCCGAGCGCCTCGTAGGCGCGCCCCTGCCAGTCGAGCACATCGGCCGCTCTCCGGCGCTCCGCCGCGATGGGCGAAAGGAGCTCGAAGGCGCGCGCGAGCGGGCCGAGCGCGTCCCTCGCGTGCTGGTTCTGCACCTTCATCTCGCCGAGCGTCGCGAGGCAGCGCCCCACCGACGGATCGTCGCGCCCGTACAACCGCTCGCAGTCGGCCAGCGCCGCGTGCGCCATGGCCTCGGCGTCGGCCCCTCGCCCTTCGCGTTGCAGACGGCGGCACGCATCGACCGGGTCTTCGAGTATCGTCACGGCAGCACCTCGTCGTTGAGAGTTGGAGAGCAATCGGCTTGCCGGACGGCGCGTCGTCCGACCCCACGGAAGTCCAAGCAGATCGCCGCGTTTGGCCGCGCACACGCCGCGCGGAGGGCGCAGCCGCCGCCGTCAGGGCTTCAGGATGCGCAGGTTGGGCGCGGGGAGCGGATCGGGGGGCGGCGGGTAGTCCGGCTTGGTCGTCGGCGGCGGCAGGGGATCGGGTGGCGGCGGGTACTTCGGCCGCGTGGTGGTGGGCGGCGGCAGGGGATCGGGTAGCGGCG
>JAJXTK010000384.1 GCA_021783935.1 Myxococcales bacterium
CGGCGGCAATCGCGATCTGGTATGGCGTCGCACCGAGCAGCTCGCGCGGGATCCCGGTGCTCACAGTGCACCTCGGGCTAGGTCGCGCGCCTGGCGCGTCACCAGCTTCGTCCACGAGGCGCGGAGCTCGTCGGCCGCCGGCGCGATCTCCAGGATGCGACCGAGCCCCACGCGCCATGCCAGGCCATTGCCGAGCGCGCGCATGACGACGGAGCCGCCCACCATGCCGCGCAGCGAGGCGTAGACCTCGCTCGACCGGCCGCGACGGCGTAGCCGAACGCGCACCAGCACCGGCGCGTGCGCCGCGAGCACCTCGACGCGCGCACGCACGATCGCACGCTCGCGATACGCATTCAGGTCGATGACCTTCATCGGATCCCCCCCTCCGCGGCTCGCTGCCGCGCGCTGATGGCCTGCACCTCGGCCGCAGTTTCCACGCGCGCGACGTCGGCGGACCGAACGCGCGCGAGCGAGAAACGACGCGGCAACCGACATCCCCAGGGCCGCGCCACGATCGTCACACCGTCGTAGCTGATGAGGTCGGCGTAGGTGTCGCCGCCACGCCCCGGGCGCGTGCCGCGCAGCCGGTAGCGGACCGGCGTGCCCCGCCCCAGCTCGAACACCGCGGCGACGCGGTCACGCATCTCGGCCGCGTAGCCGTCGCCGCGGTCGTGACGGCTCATGCGCGCCCCCGCCGCACCTGCGCGCGCTCGAAGTAGGCGCTCCTCGCGTGACGGATCTCCGCGATCACCACCCTGCGATCCGAGCGTGCGCCCCAAGCGCGCAGCACGGCGTGCGTGTCCGTGACCCTCACGAGGTCACCGACGATGACGCGCCCGCCGACGAGCACGAGGTGCACCGGCGAGCCGGCGCCCATGGCAAGCACACCCGCGATCTTGGCGCGCTCGTGCGCGACCACCGCGGCGCGGATCTCGTCGCCGCGCATTTCGTGAGCCCCGGGAACGGGGATCACGACACACCCCGCGGCAGCCGCCGTAGGCTCAGCACGCGGCCGATGCGCAGCCGGATGGGTCGCGCCGATCCCAACGCGCGCAGCACCGCGTTGCGGCGCGTAATCGTCGCCACGCGGCCCGCGCCGAGCAGGTGACGCACGCCTCCCGCGGTGACGATCACCGCGACGACCTCGACGCCGTCGCGCGCCGCGCGCTGTAAGTAACGCTGCACTACGTCTACGGCGAGCGGCAGCCCGCCGCCGTCGACGTCATCGCGGGCCGCGCGTCGCTCTGCCGCGCGCACGCGCTGCTCTGCCCACTGCACGAGCGGCGCGGTGTCGGTGGCGTCGCCGTGCTCGGCGGGGATGTCGGTGGCGTCGGTGTCGGGGATGTCGGTGGTGACGGTGGTGTCCATGGGTGTCTCCTTCGGGTGGGGGGCTCACGGTCGTCGCGGCGGCGCGACGGGTCGCGGCGGCATGCCCGACGTGCCCCCCGGCATCGGCCTCGGGGGAGCCGCTGGCGCGCTCGCTGGCGCGCTTTCGGCGGCCGGACGGGGCAGTGGCGCGGGCTGCACCTCGACGCGCGAGACGGGCTGCTCGTGCGCCGGCGGCTCGGGGTGCTCCTCGGGCTGCTCTTCGAGCTCCTCGGGGTCCTCGGCGGGCGGCTGCTCGAGCACCTCGGCCTGCTCGACCTGCTCGTCGACGTCGTCGTCGAGCGCGTCAGGATCCTCGCCGCGCGCGCGGGCCTCGTCGGCCATGCGCCGCTCGTGCGCCCGCACCATCGCGTCGATGTCGAGCACCGGCACCACCGGGGCCAGCCGGTACTGATTCGCGAGCTGCAACGCCGTCGTCAGGTTCAGCCGGCCCTGAACGTCGGCGCGGTCGCGAAGTTCCCCGAGCACCTTCAACTGCGCGAGGTCACCGCTCTCTGCCTCGGCCGCGAAGCGCGCGCTGTAGAACGCAGCGACGGCGAGCGACGACAGGCCGCGGATCAACAGCACGCGCGCAGCGCGCGTTTCGATGCCGTGGTCCCTGGCGATCTGCACGCCGTCGAGCAGCCCGGCGACGAGGTACGGCCGCAGCCCTGCCCCCGCCGCCGCGATGGCCCGGAGCGACAGCCCACCATCGGCGAAGAGCCACGCGAGAAGCGAGCGCTCTTCGTCCCGGCCCGCGTGCTTCCGCAACCGGTCGCGCACGTCGCGAAGGTGACGCTGCGCGCCCTTGCGCGAGGCCGTGCTCTCGGGCGAGGGGTGCCCGAGCTCCTCTGCCTTGGCCTGCTCCACCTCGGCGGCCGCGATCACGAGGCCGAACGCGAGGCCGACGGGGTGCGTCGTCACGGGCAAACGGGGGTGTGCGGGCGCGCTCGGGCGCGCGAGCGTCGTCGACTTGGCGCGGCTCGGGCGCCCTTGGGCCAGCGTCTGCGGTGCGCTGACGGCGCAGACCTTCGTCCCCTTGCTTCGGAGCGGCATCGGTCACACCCGCCCTTCGAGGAGCTCGCGCGAGCGCACGAGCCGAGCCCGAGACAGCTCGTCGAGACATTCGAGGGATGCGACGGCACGAGGAAAACCGGGCGATCGTGGCGATGCGCAGCGGCGCACGTGGCCGCCGGCTCGCTTGTGCACGAGTCGTGCGAGGTTGAAGTCGAGCAGGTCGAGGTCGCGAGAGGCGCAGAGCGCCAGCAGGCGCTCGACCTTGTTCGTTGGCGCCGGGGGGGTGGTCGAGGAGCTCGCGAGGTGCTCGACCGGCAGGCTTGCGACCTTGTGCACAGGCTCCTGGCGTCGCCCGGCCTCGCGCCGAAGACGGCGCGGGCACGGGCTCGCGGGGCGCTCCGCTACGCTCCGCGCCGCGTGGTGTGCGGGCTTTGCCTCGATGACAAAGACGACGCAGGCGCGGCGAGGCGTAGCCGAGCCGCACGACGCCCCGATGGCGGAGCGTAGCGGAGCCTCGGGGCGGCTCGGTCCCCTGTAGGGGGCAGGGGGCAGCCTGGGGGCAGGGTTTTCAGGTTTCTCTCCCTTGAACGTCTCGTGGAAGGAGAAACCCTCAAAGGCTGCCCCCAGGCTGCCCCCTGCCCCCTGGGTGGTGGCGTGATCGATCGTCATCGGTGACCTCGGCTGAGCGGGCGGACGTTCGAATCCGCGAAGGAATCGAGCGCGACGTGGGATTTCAGGCGCGCCCCGGCGAAGCCGAGGACACCCCGGACCTTCACTTCGACCAGGCCTTTTGCGCGTAGGCGGGCGTAGAGCTCCACGGCGGGGAGTCGCTCCTCGATGTTGTTGTTCTCGATCCACCGCAGGTAGTGGCGCTGGATGTCTTGTCGGGAGATGCGCCCGTCGGGCACGAGGTCGAGGTGCTCGTCGACGAACCCCGCGACGACGTCCTGCTCTTCTCGGTACGTCTCCGTCGCCTCGACTACCTCGGGCGGGTCGCCGAGGCCGATTCGTTGCCATTCCAGGCACCCCTGCATCGCCCACGTCAGGATCCCGGGCAGCTCGGAGCCGAGCTTGTCGAGCAGCTCGCGATCGCGCTCCTCGGGTGGGATCGTGATTCCGAAAGGAATCACGCGAAGCCGACGCCACATGCCGAGGTCGGTGCCGCGCACGCTGGGCTTCCGATTGCCTGAAATCACGAGCTTGTGACTCGGCACGTAGGTCCAGTAGTCCTCGTGCATTCGGTGGCACGAGATGGCCTCGTCCGAGCACAGCGCCTTGAGTTTCGATTCGTCGAACGATTGACCGCCGTCGATCTCCGCGCAGAGCGCCATGCGCTCCCCGTGGAGCGTGACGAGCTCGGTTGGGTGCGCCTCGTACCGCTTGCTGATTAAGAGGCCTCGCGGCGCCGCAACCGCGAAGTCGCCCATGAGGCGCGCCAGCGTGTTCGCGAACGTGCTCTTGCCGTTGGACCCGTCGCCGAACAGGAAAAACAAGCAGTGCTCGCGCGTGCTGCCCGTCAGCATGTAGCCGGCGACGCGCTGCACGTACGAGGTCAGCGCCGCGTTGCCGGCGAAGATGCGGCCGAGGAACGCCTCCCACGTCGGGCACGTCGCCGACGCGTCAAACGCGACCGGCGCGAGCTTCGTGATCAGGTCCTCGCGGCGGTGCTCGCGCAGCTCGCCGGTGCGCAGGTCGATCGTCCCGTTCTCGACGTTCAGCAGCCAGCCGTCGAGGTTGAACGCGCTGGCGTCGATCGCGACCTCGGGCTCCGTCGCCGCGAGCGTGACCGTGGCGGCGATGACGGCCGCCTTCTCGCATTTGGCCGACCACGCCCGCAGTTCGCCGCGACGGTGGTCGTCGTCGCACCGCGAGGCCTCGACGAGCACCTCGCGCGCGATCGACTTGGCGCGGCGGGTCGCCTCCCCCGCGGCGTCGCGCCGCCAACACACGCCGTCGAACGCCAACCACCCCTGCCCGGCGACGTAGCGCAGGTCGGCGCCATGACGCGCGACGAGGCGCTTGGCGTTGCCGAGCTCCGTGCAGTGGAACCGCTCGATTTTCTGCCTAGCCATCACTTCGCCCTCCGCCGGCGCGCGCGCGCCTCGGCCACCTGCACCACCTCGTCGGCCCCGCCATCGTTGGCCGGCGTCATCGCCTCGACCTTCGTTTTCGCCGCTTCGGCGGCTCGCGCGCGCAACCACTGGTCCGCGGCCGCGACGTCGACCCTTCGTCCGCGGCCCGCACCGAACGTGATCGGCGTGCCGGCCTTCTCGGCGCGGGCGGCCTGGCCGATGACGTAGCGCTCCGAGTAGCCGCGGCTCTTCGCGTAGGGCGCGAAGCGCTGGCCCTTCGGCTCGCCCGAGACGATCGACGGGGCGCCCGCGTCGGCGAGGCCGAGCAGCCCGCAGAGCGCGCGCAGCTCCTCGCGCAGCTCGGGGTCGCGCTCGAGCGCGACGCGCGCGGTGCGCACGTACCTCGCGAGGCTCACGACGCGCCTCGCTTCGCGTGTGCACCGAGGCGCCGCTTCGCCCACGCGAAGAGGTCCTCGGGCTCGGGCTCGGCGTCAGGCTTCGCCGCCGCGACTTCCGCGCGCGTGGCGTCGAGGGCCGCGCGGATCGTCGCCTCGGGCACCAGGAGCACGCTCGCGAGCCGCCGGATCGGGGCGTCGCGCATGACGCCCGTGCGCTCCGCGGCCGCGGTCACCTCCGGGCAAGGGCCGCCGGCGCGATAGATCGCGCGGTAGCTCCACGGGCCAGCGGGCGCTTGCGTGCGCAGCACTTCGAGGGGCAGGAGCGGCGCGCGCTCCATTCGACGGCGGGGCATGCACAGTGTTGTGCGACCGAATTTCCGAACCGCCCTAGGTGGGAAAACTACCGGGGCGTCAGGTCGAGGAGCTCTCGCGATCCAACCCGCGCACCGCTTCTCGAAGTTGGCCGTCGACGTACCGGTTCAACGCGGTGGGCACGTACCAGTGCGGGTCGCCCTTCGCCTTCGCGACGTGGTTCTGCACCTCGCGATCGCTGCCCCACGCGTCCCATGCGCCCCACGCGCCGGTTCGAATGGCCATGAGGCCGAGGAGCTGTAGCGCGCCCCGCTCGCGACGCCGCGCCATCTCGATCACGCGCGGATCGATCACGGCCTTCTCGAAGGCCTTCTCCCCGGTCGCGAGCGCGAGCCACGCCGGGATCGCCTTGAGCGTCGTCTCGAAGTCTTCGGGGTCGCTCTCGCGCCCGCGCTTGAGCACCTTGCGTGCGAGGTCGAGCAGGAGCTCCAGCATGCGGAACCCGGCGCGGACCTTGGCCTTCTTGTTCCATGCGAGGGGCGCGCCCAGCGTCACCCGCCACGCGTCGCGGAGCAGATCGAGGTCGCCGGGATCGTCGCTCTCGCGGCATCCGTCAACGAAGTCGCCGAGCTCGCGCACGAGCCGGTCACGCTCTGCGCGCCGCTCCACTGCGTTCGCCTCGTCGGCCTTGGGTTTCGGGCTACTCTGTGTCGGGGCCACGATCACACCTCGTGCGCTCTCGCGGCCGCCGGGCACCACCCCGAGCGGCCGCTCCTACTTCGTGACCAGGCTACGCGCCTCGCCGCGCCCGCGCCGCGTCGAGGTCGACGACGTTCGGCGCCGCGGCCAAGCGCCGCTCGCGCAGCTCGGCGGCGAGCTTGCCCAGCAGGTCCCACTGACAGGCCGCCGTCGCGCCGCGGATCGCCTCTACGAGTGCAGTTTCGACGGGGTCGATTTGTCGCACCTGCTGTCTCGACCCCTCCTCGTCGCGGCCCACGGGGCCGCCGGTGCTGCTCGGTGCACCAGCCGCACGTGGATTCGTGCCCTCGTCGGAACCGAGCTGCCCGCCGACGTCGGAGCGGCGGCCGCCGGCGGCGCCGGCGTGCGAGGCCGGGAATTCAGGCGAATTCGCCTCGATCTTCGCCGGCACGCCGCGTGCGAAGCCCCCGCGCCATGGCCTCCACCGATCGCGCCTTCCGCGCCCTCGCGCGCGCTTCGCCCGGCT
>JAJXTK010000385.1 GCA_021783935.1 Myxococcales bacterium
GGCTGCGCGCGCGGGGCGGGCTCGGCGCTCGACGCCGAGGGGGATTACGGCCCGCGCGATCGCCCGCCGCGCGCCGGCGCCGCGGTCGCGCTCGACGAGGCCGAGCTCGCGCGGCTGATCGCCGATCCGGCGGGCCCGCGCGAGCTGTGGCTCGAGCCGCGCCGCTACGCGACGAGCGTGTCGATCCGGCGCCCGCTCGCGCTCCACGGCCGACGCGGGGCGCGCCTGTCGGGGGGCGGCGTCGGCTCGGTCGTCACGATCGACGCCGACGACGTGGAGCTCGAGGACGTCGCGATCGACGGCAGCGGCGAGCGTTACACCACGGAGGACTCGGCGGTGAAGGCGAAGGGGCGGCGCGTCGCGGTCCGCCACGTGCTCGCTGATCGGACGCTCTTCGGGATCTCGTTCGAAGAGTGCCGGTCGTGCACCGTCGAGGGCTCGCTCGTCCGCGGCGCCGACGTCCCCGAGCCGCTGCGAGGCGACGGGATCAAGCTCTGGGAGGCCCACGATTCGCTGGTGCGTGGCAACCGCGTGGAGGACGCGCGCGACGTCGTCGTCTGGTACTCGCGCAGGGTGCACCTCGACCACAACGTCATCACGGGGTGCCGCTACGGCACGCACTTCATGTACGCGCACGACTCGGTCGTCGAGCACAGCCGCATGCAGCGCGACGTCGTCGGCATCTTCGTGATGTACAGCGCCCGCCTGCATGCGCGCGGCAACGTGATCACCGGCGCGCACGGCGCCGCCGGCATCGGCATCGGCTTCAAGGAGAGCGACGCCGTGCAGCTCGAAGACAACGTCCTCGCGGGCAACACCACCGGCGTCTACCTCGATCGCACCCCGCGCGTCCCGTCGGAGACGGTGCACTTCCGGGGCAACCTCTTCGGCGCCAACGACGTCGCGATGCGCTTCCACAGCTCGGGCGAGGGGGCCGTCTTCGAGGCGAACACCTTCAAAGACAACCGCGCCGTCGTCGAGGTCGAGGGGGGCGGCGACGCGCTCGGCATGCAGTTCCTCGGCAACTACTGGTCGGACTACGACGGCTACGACCTCGACGGCGACGGCTTCGGCGACGTCCCCTTCGAGCACCAGCAGCTCTCCTCCGAGCTCGAGCAGACCGCCCCCCCGCTGGCCTTCTTCCGCGGCACGCTCGCCATCGCCATGACCGACGCCGTCTCGCGCGCCTTCCCGCTCTTGGCGTCGCGCAAGCTCCTCGTCGACGCGCGGCCCGCCATGCGCCCGCCCCAGGGGCACGGCGCCTCGCTCGCCCTCGACGCCCAACCAATCGCGAGGTCACCGTGATCGTCGTCGACCACGTCGAGAAGCGTTTCGGGAAGGTCGTCGCGCTCGACGACGTCTCGCTGCGCATCGAGCCAGGGGCGCGCGTGGCGCTCGTCGGCACCAACGGCTCGGGCAAGACGACGCTGCTGCGCGCGTTGGCGGGGCTCTTGCGCGTCGCGGGGAGGATCACCATCGGCGGCGTCGACGTCTCGATCGCGCCGGAGCGCGCGCTCGCCTCGCTCGCCTACGTGCCCCAGATCGCTCCCCCGCTCGAGGCGCCCGTCGCCGAGGTGGTCCGCACGCACGCGACGCTGCGCGCGATCGCCCCCTCCGCCGTGGCGGCTCGCGCGCGGCGGCTCGAGCTCGACGTCGCGGCGGTCGCGCGCGTGCGCTTCCGCGACCTGTCGGGCGGCATGAAGCAGAAGCTGCTCGCGGCGATGGCGCTCGCCACCGAGGCGCCCGTGCTCGTGTGCGACGAGCCGACGGCGAACCTCGATCCGGCCGCGCGCGCGGTGTTCTTCGAAGAGATCGCCGCGCGCCGCGCCGACTCGATCCTCGTGGTGTGCTCGCACCGCGTCGACGAGGTGAGAGGCCTCGTCGATCGGGTCGTCGAGATGAAGGACGGCAAGGTCGCCGCCGACACGACGACCGAGCGGGCCTCGAGGGGCGAGACGGCGTCCGCGCACGCGCGCGAGCGCGAGGAGGTGCGCGCGGGCGAGGCGCCGGCGTGGGCGCTGATGCCCGCGAGGAGGACTCCATGACGCGAAGGAGCTTCGGGCTGCTGCTCGCGCTGCTGGGCCTCGCCGCGGCGTGCGAGCCGCCGAGCGATCGAGCCCTCGAGCCGGTGTGGGGCAAGCAGCCGTGCGGCCACTGCGCGATGCTGCTGCAAGACCGCGGCGCCGCCGCCGAGCTGGTCACGCCGTCGGGCGAGCGCGTCTACTTCGACGACGTCGGCTGCATGATCTCGTGGCTCGACGAGCGCAAGAGCGCGCCGGCGCACGCGTGGGTGCGAGGGCCGGGGGGGCGTGGGTGGGTCGAGGCGCGCGCGACGCTCTACGCGCCGGGCGCGCGTACGCCCATGGATTTCGGGTTCGTCGCCGCGGTCGACGGCGCCGACGCGATCTCGTACGACGAGATGGCGCGTCGCGTCCTCGGCCGCGCCGCGAGCCGCAAGGAGGCGCCGTGATCGCGGCCCGCAACGTCCTCGCCTTCGCGCGCCTCGAGCTCGCCGACGCGCTGCGCTCCAAGTGGGTCGCGCTCACGGGCGCGCTCTATGGCGCGGTCTTCGTCGCCTTCCTGTGGCTCGGGCTGCGCGAGTCCTCGGTGCTCGGCTTCACCGGGCTGTCGCGCGTCTTGCTCAACGTGTCGAACGCGGTCGTCCTCGCGCTGCCGTTGGTGGTCTTGATCGCGAGCAGCCAGGTGGTGGTGCGCGCGCGCACCTCGGGGCTCTTCGAGCTGCTCTTGTCGCAGTCCTGCAGGCGCGCCGAGTGGTTCGCCGGCATGCTCGCCGCGCGCACCCTCGTGCTGCTCGCGCCCTTGGCGCTCGTCGTGCTCGCCGCCTTCTCGGCGACGCCGCTCCTCGGCCGCGACGAGGCGCTCCTGGCCGTCGCCGCGCGCTCCTTCGCGGTCGCCGCCGCGCTGGTCTGGGCCTTCCTCGGCATCGGCGTCTTGATCTCCACCGCGTCGCGCACGGCCGAGCGCGCGATCGTCTTCGCGCTGCTCGCGTGGGCGATCGCCTCGGCGCTGCACGACTTCGCGCTGATCGGGCTCTTGCTCCACACGAGGTTGCCGCCGCGCCTCGTCTTCCTGCTCGCCGCGCTCAACCCGTCGGAGTCCGCGCGCATCGGGATCTTCACGAGCGTCGACCCAGAGCTCTCGGTCCTCGGGCCGGTGGGCTTCTGGATCGCCAACGACCTCGGTCCCGCGAGGGCCCTCGCCGTCGCGATCGGCTGGCCGCTCCTGCTCGGCACCGGCTCGCTGCTGCTCGCCGGGCGGAGCCTCGCGCGCGCCGACCTCGTCGCCTGAGCGCGACGCGCGCGGGCTGATGCTATGGCGCGCGCATGGGCGCGCTCGACGTCGCGGTCGTGTCGATCACCACGACCAAGCGCCGCCGCTTTCTGTGGTGCGCGTGGTGGACCGGCGCGCCGCGCCGCGAGCCCTTCCGGGCGCCCGACGCGTGGGCCGGCGGCGCGCGCTCGATCGAGGAGGCGCACGCGGCCGCCGAGCGCGCGGCGGGGCGAACGCTGGTGCTCGTCGCCTCGAGCTGGGCGCGCGCCTTCACGCGCCTTCGCGCGGGGCTGCCGCCGTGGCCGGCGCGGGGCTCGGAGGGGCGTCTCGGCAGAGGGAGCGGCGAGCTGCCGTCCGAGAGCGCGCTCGCCGTCTTGGGGCTGGCGCGCGGAGCCTCGCTCGACGACATCAAGCGCGCCTACCGGCGGCGCGCGCTCGAGACTCACCCCGATCGCGGCGGAGACTCGGCCGAGTTCCAGCGCGTGCAGCGCGCCTACGAGTCGGCGACGCGGCGCGCAAAGAGGCCGCGCGCGAGGCGGCCGTGAGGCGGCCGAACCCGCGCGCGCGCCTTCACTGCGGCCGGCTGACCGCGCAGAAGCCGCCGACGCACTGGGTGTTGGTCGTGTCGCAGCAGTCGGCGTCGGTCGTGCACTTGTCGCCGATCGCCGAGCAGCTCGTCGTCGCCGAGGAGCACGAGAGCTTGCCGCTCGCGTCGGCGTGGCAGTAGCCGCTGCAGCACTCGAAGCCCTGGTCGCACGAGGTGCCGTCGGCGCGGCACGGCTCGAGGGCCCAGTAGCCGCTCATGTTCGCGGTCGTGAGATCCTGCCCCGGCAGCCAGAACGCCGGGTGGCTCGGGTCCTTGCCGGCCGTCGGGTTGTTGTCGATCGCGGCGACCCAGAGCTGCTTGCGGTTCTCGTAGGTCGGGTTCGACGTCGAGAGCAGCTCGTTGCCGTAGTCGCGCGGCGAGAAGAAGACGATCCAGGTGTAGCCGCCGACCGACACGGGGTTGACCGTGGGCTGATACGAGATGTGCTGGTTGCGCGCCTCGAGCCCCGCGCCGCTCGCGGTGGCGAGGGGGATCTCGCCGACGGCCTTCGCCACGTCGGCGACGTAGAGATCGTTGTGACCGACCGAGCTCGTCGCGTACTTCGCGCGGGTGTAATCCCCCTTCTGATAGAAGATCCACTTCGAGTCGGGGCTGAAGCTCGGGAACGCGATCGCCGCGCCGCCGCCCGGGACGATCTGACGACGGTTGGCCAACGAAGGCGCGACCGGCGGCGTCGCCTTCGGGTCGCCGGCGGAGAAGTCCATCACGTCGAGGTCCGCCTGCCAGAACTCGACGGGGTAGCCGCCGACGACGTTGCTCGAGAAGGCGAGCATCGCCCCGTTGGGCGAGAACGAGGGGTCGCAGGTCTTGTCGGCGAAGCCGTCGAGCGCGCTCGCGAGGGTGCTCCCCGTCTTGGCGTCGGCGAGGTGCATCGTCATGTTGACGTCGTTGGCGACCGTGTACGCGCCGTTCGGCGTGATGCCGAGGTAGATCGTCGACGAGGCGTAGGGGGTCATCTGCACCACCGACGGCGTCGTCGCCTTGAGATCGATGGTGCCCCAGGGGCTCGCCGTCGAGCCGTTCTTCTCGAAGACCGCGGCGATCGTCGAGCCGTCTTTGCTCACCGTGTGGCAGGCGACGCAGCGCTTGTTGCTGCCGACGGCCGCCCACGGCGGCGAGGGGGTGCCGCCGTAGCCGGCGGCGGGCGGCGTCCCGATCACGTCGGCCGGGCCCGAGTCGAACACCACCGTCGGCGTCGACGTGCTCGGCGCGATCTTCATCAGCTGCCCGGTGTTGATCGCCCAGTAGTAGATCGACCCGCGCAGGCTCCCGTTCGCGATGGTCCACGACTCGGTCATCGGCGCGTGCGCGACGCCCGCCGACATGCGCGTGACGTCGACGACCGCCGGCTCGCCCGCGTTGCTCTCGGTGAGCGCGTTCCACACGTCGACGGGCATCGTGAAGCGGCTCGGCGGATCGGCGAGCGTGTAGAAGGCGGTCTCGACGTACTGCTCCTTCACGTGCACGCGGTAGACGTCCCCGGCGCTGCCGCCCCCCCACATGATCTCGGGGGGCAACAGGCCCCGCGGGAAGACGGTCTTGTCGTACGGGTAGAGGAGCGTGCCCGAGGGGGTCGCGTCGGGCGTGTCGAACTTCGCCTTGTCGGCCGTCGAGAGCCCGATCCCCGCGCCGTCCTGCTCGACGCGCAGCACGACGTTCGCCTTCGCGGTGGCCTGCTGACCGCCCGCCGACGCGGTGACGATGGCCTGACCGCCGAGCAGCCCCGACGCCTGGAACGAGCCGCCGCCGTCGATCGTGCCGAGGTCGGGGCGATCGAGGGTCCAGCTCGCGCCGATCGGCGCCGAGGTGCCGTCCTGGTACTCGGCGATGGCCTGGAAGACGGTCGGCGTGCTCGTGCCGTTGGTGACCGGGATCGTCGCGATGGTCGGGTTGATGGTCAGCGCGACGACGTTGCCGTGGCTCACCAGCCCGGCGTCGTCGCCGTCGGCCGCCGACGCGTCGGGCGCGACGTCGCCGAGGGCGCCGTCGACGCCGCCGTCGGACGGGCTCTCGCCGTTGCCGCTCGAACCACCGCCGCCGCCGCACGCGGCAAAAGCCGCCGATCCCGCGACGAGAACGCCCAACACGAGCCACGAGCCACGCGCGCCCAGCTGCATCCGCCGAGGATAGCATGCTCGACTCTTCCCTATTTCCAGCGGTGGCGAAGTTGGCCGCGGGTGCGCGCGCGCGCCATGCTCTCGATCAAGACCGTGGACACGCGCCAGCTGCTTCTCGGGGGAGATGCCACGCGCCGTCGGCACGCCGCCCGTCGGCGAGCGACGGGGGAGCACCAAGAGGAGCGCCGCTCGCTCGGCCCCGCGAGACCCGTGAGGCGGGCTCGCTCGCGGGCCACGGTCTGGCTCTTCGCCCTCGGTCTGCCGCTCGCGTTCGTGTTCGCGTGCGACGCGAGGGCGCCCGCGCCGAACGGGCCCACCACGCCGACCAGCGTCCGCCCGCAGCTCGCGGCGCCGCCG
>JAJXTK010000386.1 GCA_021783935.1 Myxococcales bacterium
CAGAGCTTCGTGCGCTACCTGCCGCTCGGCGTCGTGCTGGCGGTGATGCCCTGGAATTTCCCGTTCTGGCAGGTCTTCCGCTTCCTCGCCCCCACCCTCATGGCCGGCAACGCGGGGCTCTTGAAGCACGCGTCGAACGTGCCGCGGTGCGCGCTCGCCATCGAGGACCTCGCGCGACGCGCCGGCTTCCCCGAGGGGCTATTTCAAGCGCTCCTGGTCGGCGCCGACCGCGTGCCGAGGGTGCTCGACGACGCGCGCGTGGTCGCCGCCACGCTCACGGGCAGCGAGGCGGCCGGCGCCGCTGTCGCCGCGCAGGCGGGCAAGCTGATCAAGCCGACGCTCCTCGAGCTCGGTGGCAGCGACGCGTTCGTGGTGATGCCGTCGGCCGATCTCGAGACGGCGCTGAAGACCGGCGTGAACGCGCGCACGCTGAACAACGGCCAATCTTGCATCAACGCGAAGCGGTTCCTCGTGCACCAAGACGTGTACGACCGCTTCGAGCGCGGGCTGGTGGGGGCGTTCGCGCGGCTGCGCGTCGGTGACCCGATGGCGAGCGACACGGAGATCGGGCCATTGGCGCTGGCCTCCGTGCGGCACGACGTGGCCTCCCAGGTCGAGCGATCGGTCGCGGCGGGGGCGAGGCTGCTCGTCGGCGGCACGGCGATCGAGGGGCCGGGCTACTGGTTTGCGCCGGGGGTGCTCGCGGACATCCCTGAGAGCGCGCCTGCCCATCGCGAGGAAGTGTTCGGCCCAGTCGCGCTCCTCTACCGGGTTCGTGACCTCGAGCACGCCATCGCGCTCGCCAACGACGCCGACTTCGGGCTCGGGTCGAGCGTCTGGACACACGACGTCCGAGAGCAGCAGCGCTTCGTTCGCGACCTCGAAGCCGGCGCGACGTTCGTGAACGCGATGGTGGCAAGCGACCCGCGCTTGCCGTTCGGCGGCGTCAAGCGGAGCGGCTACGGCCGCGAGCTCGCCAATCACGGGATCCGAGCGTTCGTGAACGCGAAGACGGTGTACTACGGGAAGGCGGTCGGCCACCTGACGCAGCAAAGCGAGTAGGGAGCGGCGCCGACCCGATGCGCGTCGCATGCTGCGCGTGCGCGCCGAAGCTCCCCAACAGCGTCGAGCATCCCGACCCGAAAGAACATGCTTCGAGCGGCAATGCGAGGCACGATCTTTCGCTTCTTCTCGAGTGCGCGCCGCAACCGGATCGCACCCCCGCAACGGGTCGGCCTCGGCCCCGCGCCGTACGTCGCTCGACGGGGAGAGCCGGAGCGGCCGCGGGGGCCGCCGCGCCAGCCACCCGCGCCCGGCGAGATTGTGCATCGCACAACGGCTCTTGACAGACTTCTCGCGGGATCTATGTTGCGGCGCACAAGGAGATTCCAACCATGTTCGACACCACTAAGACCCCGTTCGCCCCGTTCTTCGCCGCCTGGGATGGCCAGCTCGCCCGCGTGGAGGCCTACTGGACCCAGGTCGCCGAGCTGGAGACCAAGGCCCTCGCGCAGGCCAAGAGCAGCGTCGACGAGCAGGCGCGCCTGGCGCACGAGGCGCTGGCCTTCGCGGGCAACCTCTCGACCGAGCTGCGCAAGTCCTCGATCGAGATGGCGAAGCGCACGGCGGAGATGATGACCACGCCGCTCGCCTGAAATTCCCGGCGATCCGTCACTGGTCGGCGCGAGGCGCGGCGGGGAACATCTCCGCTCGGCGCCTTCGCGCCGTCGTCACGTCGTATCCTCGACGCCGAAGAGGCCTCATGTCGTCACGCTCGTTGCTCGCCGCCGTCGTGCTCGCTGCATCTTCGTTCCTCCTCGCTTGCTCGAGCGGCGGGGCGGCCGCGCCGGACGGGGGCGCCGGTCGCGTCACCGTCATGGTCCCGAGCGCCGATGCGGGCGACGACGCGGCGAACGAAGCCGATGTCGGCCCGCCGCTCACGACCGTGCTCTCCGACGATTTTCAGACGTGGCTCGGGGCGAACGGATATGCCGCCGACGACTTCGCCTCGGTCGGCGCGGGCGGGAGCTTCGGCGGGCGCGCGGCGGCCGGCGATCCGGTCGCCAAGATCCCGATCGTGTTCGTGCATGGAAACTCCGACGCGGCCATCGGTCGTTCGCCGACCGATTTCACGGGCTGGGACGCGCCTCGCCGCTACTTCCTCGCGCACGGCTGGACCGACGCCGCGCTCTACGGCACGACCTGGGGCCCGGCCGATGCGGCGAAGGCGAACGATCAGACCCACGATCACGCGTACCTCACGCGCCTGCGAAGGTTCTTCTCCGCGGTGCAACAGTACGTCGGCGCGCCGAAGATCGTCGTCGTCGCGCACTCGATGGGGACGACGCTGGCGCGCAAGGCGATCGAGGGGGGCAGCGGCGAGGACGCCGAGGGGAGCTACGCTCTCGGCGCGCCGCTCACGTCGATCGTCGATACGTTCGTCGGCATCGCCGGCGCGAACCTCGGGCTCACCGGGTGCTACGTGCAGCCCGATCCCCCCGCGTGCAGCAAGATCTACGGCTTCTGGCCGGGCGGCGACGCCAACGCGGGGCCGGCCACGGTGCTCGCCCGCATGAACGCGACGCCGCACTTCGAGGCGACGCACGTCTTCTCGCTTTGCTCGAGCGACGACGAGGTGCTCGGGCTCGGCGGCATCGTCTGGGGCCGCGACACGTGCAGCATCCCGGGCGAAGACGCCAACGCCCGCGACGATTCGCTTCGGCACGTACCGCTCAAGGATCAAAGCGGACCGATCGTCGAGAAGCTGATCACGACGCACGCGCCGTGAGCCGCCCCTATTCGCCGCGACGACGTGCGAGCTTCATCGAGTGAATGAGCATTTACGCGTTCCAAATACGGAACGTCATGCGCACGTGACGCCCTCATCCCACGTGACTGCACACTTCGCGCGTCGACACTTCCCCTGCACGCGCGACGTGCTCATCCGACCGACTCGTGCGACCACGGTGCGAGCTCGCCACCCGGCGTGTCCCCGACACCCACGGCCACCGCGAAGAGGTCCGACCCCATGCGCAACGTCGTTCGTGCCCTGCCGCTCCACGCCCTCGCCGTCGTCTTCTCCGTGACCCTCGGGGCCGCCTGCGCGACCTCCGGCGACGGCGGCGACGGCGTGTTCGCACCGGTGAAGAAGAGCGGCGCCGACGCCGGGACGGGCACCGGCAGCAACTCAGGCACGAGCACCGACTCGGGACTCGGGGGCACGGGAGGCTCGGGGGGCAGCTCGGGGTCCGGCTCCGGCTCGGGCGGCGGCACGATCGGCAGCGCGGGCGCCGTGCCTACGTCGTGCACCGACACGAACAACACGCTCGGTTGCTGCAGCGCCGACGGGACCACGAACTACTACTGCTCGTCGGGCGTGGTGAAGACGACCGTCTGTTCGTCGGGCACGACGTGCGGCTGGTCGTCGAAGGGTTACTACGGCTGCGTGAGCGGCACGGGCAGCGCGGACCCGTCGGGCACCAACCCGATGGCGTGCTTCTCCGGAGTCACGGGGAGCGGCGGGTCGGGCACGGGGTCGGGCACGGACGCGGGCACGGGGTCGGGCTCGGGCTCGGGGACGGGGTCGGGCTCGGGCACGGGGACGGGCTCGGGTACGGGCACGGGGACGGGCACGGGGTCGGGGACGGGCTCGGGTACGGGCTCCACGACCACGAGCAGCTGCTCCACCGCGGGCACGACCTGCATCGACGCGACCGGGGCCGGCGGCTACGGCTGCTTCGCGTCAGGGCCGGCGTTCCCGTCCGGCGCGCAGAGCTGCCAGCAGCAATCGGACTGCCCGACGGGCTGGTCCTGCTGGGCGACGAGCTCCACCGCGACCAGCGGCAGCTGCATCCAGGACTGCACCGCGAGCGGCGGCACGAGCTCGGGCGGTGGTGGCACGGGCACGGGCACGGGCACGGGCACGGGCGGAAGCGGCGGCTCGGGCTCGGGGAGCACCTCGTCGTGCGGCGCGACGGTCTCCTTCAAGTCGAGCGTCGGCCCTGCGTTCAGCAGCGGCTGCTCGGGCTGCCACAGCCAGTTCGGTAGCGTGTCCAAGACCTACACGACGCTGCTCAGCTCCTCGGGCATCGGCTCGCGCTGCGGCCAGCTCGTCGTCGCGGGGGACACGACGAGCGCGATCATCGGCGCCGTGAGCGGCGGCGGCTGCACCAACATGAGCAACTACTGGTCGGGCGACACGACGGCGCTCACCAACTGGATCTGCCAGGGCGCCCCGAACAACTGAGCCTCCCGCTTCGCGCGCCCCTCGACGGCGCGACGCTCACCCGACGACGCTCACCCGACGACGCTCGGCCACACGCGGCCGAGCCATCCTCGGAGCGCCGCGCCGTCTCGCCATTTCGGGTCGGCGGGATCGATCGGCACGGAGCCCGCGAGCAGCGCCTCGAGCTGCGCCTCGACGCTCGAGACGATCGCCGGCTCGTCGAGCACCACGAGGGCCTCGCTCTCCCAGTAGCCCGCCGTCACGTCGAGGTTCGCGCTGCCGATCGCGAGCACGTGCCCGTCGGCGCAGACGATCTTCGCGTGCACGTGCGGAAAGACGCGTCCGAGCGTGGGGTCGGAGCCCGCCGGCGCAGGCATGGCCAGCTCGCGCACGTCGGCGCCGGCGTCGACCAGCGCGGCGAGGCGCGCCCGCACCAAGGCGTCGGCGAGCGCGCGCAGCGAGCCGCCAGGGAACGGCACGTCGTCCCCATGGCGGGGGCGCGCGTGGCCGACGAGCAACGCGAGGTGAACGCCGCGGCGCAGCGCCCCGAGCAGCGCGTGCTGGAGCTCGAGCTGCAGCGGGAAGCTGTTCACGATCAGCAGCCGCTCGCACGCCGCGTCGAGGATCGCGCGATAGGCCTCGAGCGTGTTCGCGTCGCAGAGCCCACGGTGAATGACGACCCGCACGGACGCGCCGCCGCACGCATGTTGCGGTGCAAGATCAAACGGCTCGCCGCCGGTGGCGACCCACGCCTCGCGCAAGGCGGCGTCGAGGTCCGCCACGGCGGGCCCCTCGAGCGCGACGCTCGCATCGAGCCAGGGGAGGTCTCGGTACGTGGAGGTCTTCGAAACGGGCGCCTCGGCGAACGACCGGTAGTACTCGCGCGCGAGGTTTCGACCGCTGACGAGGCCGCGCACGCCGTCGGCGACGACGACCTTGCGGTGATCGCGCCGCTTGAGCTCCTCGAGGGTCGGCAGGTGGTCGATCGGGCAGAAGGTGCGCAGCTCGACGCCCGCGACCGCCGACAGCCGCGCGAGCAGCGGGTTCTCGGCGCCGAACGAGCCGTGGAGGCTGTAGAGCGAGTCGACGAGCAGCCTCACGCGCACGCCGCGGCGAGCCGCGCGCGCGAGCGCCCCCTCGATCTCGCGCGAGACCTCGTCGTCGGCGACGATGTACCACTGCGCGTGCAGCCGCTCGGCGGCGCCGTCGATCAACGCGACGAGCCCCGCGCGCGCCGCGGCGTTGTCGAGCTCGACGTGCACGCTGTGACCGGCGCGCGTGCGCGAGTCGGTGAGCAGGTCGAGGCGCGACGACAGGTCACCCATCGGCTGCGCGGGCGGCGGCACGTACGAGGCATCGAGGTCGACGGCGTCCCAGCCTGCGAGGCGCTCAGGGGTCGTGAGGAGGAAGCCCGCGGCGCGCGCGCGCCCGACGTCCGGCGCCACGGCGAGATCGACCGCGACCCCCTGCGCGCGCAGACGAGCCGCGGCGCGCGCGAGGCGCACAGCCGAGACCTCCGCCGGCACGTCGGTCGGATCCCCCTCGTCGAGCAGCTCGCGCACGTCGAACACGCACGGCCGCGAGAAGCCGGCCGCGCGCCAGCGCGCGCGCACCTCACGCGCGGGCTCGGCGCCCTCCACGCGCACGGCGACGCAGTGGCGCCCCCCCTCGCCGAGCAGCAGCCGCAGCTGCGCGAGCGCCTGCTCGTCGAGGCGCGCGTCGAGCAGCGCGACCCTCGTCGCGGCGAGCCGCTCCACGATCACCGGCGCCTCGATCGCCGCGATCGGGTCCGGCGCGCCGGCGACGCGGCCGACGCCGATCGGTCCCTCCTGGATGCGCGCCGTCGGCACCTCCGCGACCCCCGCGTGGACCGCGACGGTCGTGATGCGCCGCCCGTGAGCCACGAGCTCGAGCGCGCCCCCCGCGAGCGGCGTCGGCGCGCCAAACCCGCCGAGCCGCTCGACCCGCAAGGCGACCTGCTGGGCGCCGGGCGCGAGGAAGACGTCGAGCGCGTCGAGCTCGCCGTCGCGCGCGGCGCGCGCCCCGCCGAGCGGCGGCGCGAACAATAGCGGCCGCCCCCCGCGCGCTAGAGCGCGCAGCGC
>JAJXTK010000387.1 GCA_021783935.1 Myxococcales bacterium
CGCCTCCGAAGACGAGGGGCTGCGCGCGGCCGCCTTCGCGCGATCGCTGCCAGGCGTGCTGCGCGTCACCCCGTCGCCCGTCACGCGCACCTTGCTCGTCGCCTTCGAGCCCGGGCAGACGAGCGCGCGGGTGATCCTCGACAAGCTCGCGCGCGGTGATCGCGAGGCGTGGCCAGAGGCGCCCAAGGAGCCGAGGCAGCGCAGCCTGCTGCACGTCGCCCTCGACACGGCGGGCTTCGCCGCGGCGATCGGCGGCGTCGTCCCCGCGCCGGCCATGGGCGCGGCCGTCGCGCTCACGGCGATCCCCTCGGCCCAGCGGGCGTTGCGCGCGTTGGGCGAGCGGCGCCTCAGCGTCGACGTGCTCGACCTCGCGGCCGTGGGCATCTCGATCGCGACGGGGCGCCCGTCGACGGGCGCGTTCATCACTTGGCTGCTCGCGATCGGCGACGCGATCCTCGAGAAGACACACGACCGCGCGCGCGGCGCGATCGCTCACGCGCTCCGCCTCGAGGCGACCGAGGCCTGGCTGGTGCGCGACGGGGCGACCAGGCGCGTCTCGGCGAAGTCGCTCTCCAAGGGGGACGTGATCTTCGTCGAGACCGGCGCGTCGGTCGCCGCCGACGGCGTCGTCGTGCGCGGCGCCGCGCTCGTCGACGAGAAGGCGCTGACGGGCGAGTCGTTGCCGCGTCACAAGCAGGTCGGCGATCACGTCTTCGCCGCCACCGTCGTCGTCGACGGCGAGGTGCAGATCGAGGTCGAGCGGACCGGCACCGACACGACCGCCTCGCGCATCGTGCAGATCCTCGAGGGGGCGGGCGCCAAGCCGATGACGCTGCAGCGCGAGACCGAGCGCGTGGCCGACCGGCTCGTGCTCCCCGCGATCGGCGTCGCCCTCGCCGCGGGCACTCTCGGCGCCGGGCTCTCTGCCGCCACCAGCGTGCTCATCACCGACTTCGGCACCGGCATCCGGGTGGGCGTACCCACCGCGACGCTCGCCGCGATCACGATGGCGGCGCGCCGCGGCGTCCTCGTGAAGGGGGGGCAGTACCTCGAGCGGCTCTCCAAGGTCGACACGATCGTCTTCGACAAGACCGGCACGCTCACCGGCGGCTCGCCGCTCGTGGTCGACGTCGTGGCCTTCGCGGGGCGCGAGGCGCGCGACATCGCGCGCCTCGCCGCCGGCGCCGAGCAACACCAGCGTCACCCGGTCGCCGAGGCGATCCGGGCCCACGCCGCGCGCCTCGGCGTCGAGGTGCCGGCCGAAGAGGTCGGCAGCGTCGCGTACACGGTCGGCATGGGGGTGCGCGCGCGCATCGAGGGGCGCGAGGTCGTCGTCGGCGGCGCGCGCTACCTCGAGCGGCTCGGCATCGATCTCGCGGTCGCCGAGCGCGTGCTGGGGACCAACCGCGCGGCCGGCCGCTCGACGGTGCTGGTCGCGATCGACGATGAGCTCGCGGGCGCGATCGCGTTGTTCGACGAGCCGCGCGACGAGAGCCGGCGCGTCGTGCAGGCGCTGCGCGCCGGGGGGCGACGCCAGGTGGTGCTCATGTCGGGCGACGCGCGCGCGCCGGTCGAAGGGGTCGCGCGCGCCGTCGGCGTCGATCGCGCGTTCGCCGAGCTGCTGCCGGAGCAGAAGGCCGAGCAGGTCAAGGCGCTGCAGCGCGAGGGGCGCGTCGTCGCCATGGTCGGCGACGGCATCAACGACGCGCCGGCACTCGCGCTCGCCGACGTCGGCATCTCGCTCGACGGGGGCACCGACGTCGCCCTCGAGACCGCCGACGTGGTCCTGCTCGAAGGGGGCCTCGCCAAGCTCCCCGACGCCTTCGACCTCGCCGACGAGGCCATGAAGACCATCCGGCGCACGCTCGGGATCGTGATCGCGCCGAACGCGGCGGCGATCGCGCTCGGCGCGATGGGGCTCCTCACGCCGACGCTCGCGGCGGTCGTCAACAACGGCTCGACCATCGCGGCCGCGCTCGCCGGCGTCGCGCCGCTCCTGCGCAAGCGCGGGTAGAATCCCCTCCCTCCATGGCGACGAGCACGACGAACGGCAAGGGCGACGGCGCCTCGCGGGTCGAAGAGGTCACCGAGGCGACGACCCCGCGCGACGAGCGCTCGCGCGCGGTGGTCACGCGCACGGCCGTCGTCTCGGCCGCGCTCGGGGCGGTGCTCTCGCCCATCCCGATGGCCGACGAGCTCGTGCTCTTGCCGATCTACGGCGTCATGGCGGCGCGCATCGGCAAGGCGCATCGACTCCCCTTCTTTCGCATCCCCTGGAGACCGCTCGCGCGCACGGCGCTCACGGGCCTCGGGGTGCGCGCGGGGCTCAACATCGCCTTCGCGTTCGTCCCCGGCGTCGCCGCGGTCGCCAACGCGACGAGCGCCGCCGCCCTCACGATGCTGCTCGGCAGGGCGTTCGACGACGCGTGCCGCAGCCCCGACGACGCGAAGGCGGTGTCCCCCTCGGCGATGCTCGAAGCGCTGAGGCGCACCTTCTCGCAGGGGGTGCGGTCCGCCTGATCGCACTGCGCTCGTTGCCCCCCGCGCGTATGGCGGTTCTTACGTCCGCTTGATGTGAGCGATACGATCGAACCCCTTCGGGAGGTGCTCGATGCGTCGTCCGCTCGCTGCGTGCGTCTTCGCCGCGATCTTCGCCATGGTCGGCTCGGCCGAGGGGGCGAGCCCCGACGCGGCGCGCTTGTCGAAGGACCCGAGCGGGCTCTTCTGGTTCATGCACATCTCCGATCTCCACATCGGCGCCAACCTCCTCGAGGGGCCGAACGCGAAGCCGCACCTCGCCTTCGCGCTCGGCGAGGCGGTCACGGTGATCAAGCCGTCGTTCGTCTGGGCCACGGGCGATCTGCAAGATGGCTCCGGCAAGATCGGCATCGACGGCACCGGCATCCCGACGTCGGGTCAGTCCCAGACGCAGTGGGATTGGTACAAGCAGCTCTACCAAGACGCCGCGATGAAGGTCGGCTTCTACTTCGACCTCGTCGGCAACCACGACGTCTACGGCGATCAGGGCGCGAGCTACTACCTCGCGAACTCGCTCTGGGGATCGACGCAGCACAAGACGTGGATGGACTTCAAGGTCGTCACGTCGCGCGGCGAGTACCGCTTCGTCGGCCTCGACAGCACGAACGACTACTTCAAGCCGCTCAGCAACTGCTGCCCCGGCTTCCTCGACGACCAGATCGCCGAGCTCGACGCGTGGCTGCAGAAGAACGCCGACGCGAAGCTCGTGTTCGTCGCCGCGCACCACTCGCTCGACGGCAACGGCAGCTACCCGACGGCGAACGCCGATCGCGTCCGCGCGCTCTTGAAGGCGAACAACGCCTTCTACATCCACGGCGACATGCACGAGTACAAGGAGTACCTCGACTCCTCCGGGGTCGTCGTCAACGAGATCGGCTCGCTCGGCAAGTCGGCGACGCAGAACCTCGGCGTCGGCGTCGTCGATCACGACGCGTTCGTCTACCGCGCGACCGACGTCGAGGGCGCCTGGCCCTTCGCGATCCTCACGACGCCCGTGTCGGCGAGCCTGCGTGACGGCGAGGTCAACCCTTGGGCCTACTCGGTCTGCAAGAACCGCGTCGACAACCCGTTCCGCGCGGTGACGTTCTCCTACGAGGTGCCGACCAAGGTCGCCGTGAAGGTCGGTGGTCTGCCCGAGGTCGACATGGCCCCGGTGACCGCGAGCTTCGACTTCTCCTACCCCGTCTGGCAGGCGGAGGTCGACACGCGCTCGCTCCCGGCGGGGCTCGTCGACGTCACGGTGCGGGTCGAGGCCTCAGGCCGCGCGCGTACCGACACGGTCCGGGCGAAGTTCGATGATGGCAGCTGTGCGCCCCTCTCCGATCAGGACCCCTCGCCCGACGCGGGGGCGGTCGACGCCGGCGACGAGACGGGCCTCGACGTCGACGCGGCGCCGCCCGCCGACGCAGGCGCAGACGCGCCGACGACGAACGCGAGCGCCCCGATGGCGGTGACGACCGCCTCGGCGTCAGGGTGCTCGTGTCGTGTCGGCGCACCGAGCGAGCCCGCGGGGTCGACGAAGCTGCTCGCCTCGGCCTTCGCCCTGCTCGCCGTCGCCTCCGCCCGACGGCGTCGTGGTGCGCGAGCCTCACGCGCGTCGCGCGCGACGCGGCTCCTCTAGAACGCCCGCGCGAGCGTCGTCGACGGGTTTTGCACGTTCACGCCCCCCGCGTCGAAGCGCCCCTGGATGCCCGCGTAGACGAACGTGTTCAAGCGCGGATCGGCGATGGCCGTGTTGGCGCCTCCCGCCCCACGATCCCAGAAGAAGACGTTCATGTCCGCGCCGATCATCGGGCCGATGGCGACGCCGGGCGCCGATCGGATGTCGAGGCCGGCCTGCACCTTCGCGATGTCGAAGCCGTGGTAGAGCGTGGTCACGCCGATCGCGGGCACCTGCCAAAGCAGCCGGTAGCCGCTCGCGACCTTCAGCCACGGATCGAGGCGTCGATACGGGCTGAAGTGCACCGTCGCGTCGACGTCGAACGCCGCGCCACGCGCGCTCGACTGGCTATCGAACGTCCTGCCCGTGCTGAACTCCTGGTACTGGCCGTCCACGCCGAGGCTCACCATCGGGTTGATGCGGTAGCCGGCGCCGACGTCGAAGCCCACGCCCGCGTTGGCGATGTCGTTGATGTTGTTCGCGTTGCCCTTCTGGAACTGCCCGAAGCCCTGCGTGTAGTTCATCCCCGCGGTCAGCTCGAAGGCCTGCGAAGGGGCGAGCTCCTGCTGCTCGAGATAGGACTTCCCAACGTCGCTCTCCGCGCCCAGTGCGAGCGAGGCGAACGCCGTCACGGCCACGGCCGCGCAACCGATCAGCATCGTGCGTCGCATGCGAGCCTCCTTCGTTGGCGACGTCCGAGGCGTCGCGCGATGGGGCCCAGGAGCATCGCGCATACCGAGCGACCGGCCTCCTCGCCCGGCGCGTTCTGCGCGCCCGACAGTGGCCACGAGCCCATCGCCGCAACGCGCGCGCGATGGCCGAGCGTGCGCGGAGCGTCGCGTGCGAGGGGGCGTCCGAGCGCGACGCGGCCGCCTGGTGAGGCCCGAGGCGGGTTCATTCGGCGAGCGGCCCCACGCGCCGAACGCCCACCGAGAGCCACCCGATCGACGCCGCTCGATCCTCGCGCGCGTCTCGCCCGCGCCGTCGCGCGCCGGAGCGGCCCCGTCTGCGCGCGAGCGCGGGGTGGTGGTAGCTTGCCGAGAATGGCGCGAGACCTCCAAGGCAAGACGCTCTTCATCACCGGCGCGAGCCGCGGCATCGGCAAGGCGATCGGCCTGCGCGCGGCGCGCGACGGCGCGAACGTCGTCATCGCCGCCAAGACGACCGAGCCCCACCCGAAGCTGCCCGGCACGATCTACTCGGCCGCCGAGGAGATCGAGGCCGCCGGCGGCAAGGCGCTGCCCATCGCGGTCGACATCCGCGACGAGGCGGCCGTCCGCGCCGCCGTCGAGCGCGCCGTCGCCACCTTCGGCGGCATCGACGTCCTGGTCAACAACGCGAGCGCGATCAGCCTCACGGGCACGCTCGAGACGCCGATGAAGCGCTACGATCTGATGCACCAGATCAACGGGCGCGGCACCTACCTCTGCTCCCAGGCTTGCTTGCCGCACCTGCTCGAAGCCTCGAACCCGCACATCCTGACGCTGTCGCCGCCGCTGAACATGAAGGCCGAGTGGTTCGCGCCCCACGTGGCCTACACGATGGCGAAGTACGCGATGAGCATGTGCGTGCTCGGCATGGCGGCGGAGTTCAAGGGGCGCGTCGCCGTCAACGCGCTCTGGCCGCGCACGACCATCGCGACCGCGGCGGTGCTCAACCTGCTCGGCGGCGACGACACGGCGAAGCACTCGCGCAAGCCCGAGATCATGGCCGACGCCGCGCACGCGATCCTCGTGCGTGACCAGGCCGGCTGCACCGGCAACTTCTTCCTCGACGAGGAGGTGCTGCGATCGGAGGGGGTGACTGACCTCTCCGGCTACGCCGTCGCGCCGGGCGCGTCGCTGATGACCGACCTCTTTTTGGACGGCTGAGCGGGCTCCTCCGCGATCTTGGCCGGCCGGCCGGCGGACGCGTGTAGTCTCGGATCCGGGGCAACGCAGTGGATCTGGGCATCGATTTCGGAACGACGCGCACGGTGGTCGCCGCGTGCGATCGCGGCAACTACCCGGTGCTCGCCTTCACCGGGCACGACGGCGAGGCCTCGGAGCACTTCCCGAGCGTCGTGGCCGCGCGGGGCGACGAGCTGCGCCACGGCTTCGACGCGCTCGCCGTCGCGGGTGACGT
>JAJXTK010000388.1 GCA_021783935.1 Myxococcales bacterium
TAGCAGACGTGGATCGCCTGCAGGTGCGGCCGCAGAGCGGCCTCGAAATCCTTGAGGCTGATCTTGCCCATCGGCTCGGCGGCCTTGCCCGACGCGCTCGTCGAGGAAGCCGACGGGGCGGCGGACGCCGTGGACGACGCCGGCAGCGAGAGGCTCGCGATCGTGACCGCGGCGAGACCGAAGGCGTGGGACGTGCGCATGGTTCGAAGCTCCTCGACCTCGTTCGACGGCGGGCGCGGCGACGCATTCGATGGCCGAGCCCGACCCGGCGCGCGCGCCCCACGAGGCGAGGACGCAGCCGCGGCGCGGAGCATGCTACCCTGACGCCCGCGACAGGACGCGAGCCGCGGACGGCGAGGCGCAGGCACTTTGACCGACGTCACGGGTCAGACGATTCGACCGGCCGCGCCGGGCACCGCGCTCGGCGCCTACACGGTCGTCGCCGAGCGCAGCCACGACGACGCCATCGCGCGTACCGCAAGCGGCGCGGAGGCGCTGGTCGTGACCGGCGCCATGAGCACGGTCGCGCGCGAGCGGCGAGCCCTCGACGCGATCGCCGGGCCGAGCGCGGCCCGCGTGCTCGACGGGGGGGACGACGAGCGGGCGGGCGGCTGGCTCGCCGTGTCGAGACCGCCGGCGGGCGCGACGCCGCTCGCCGATTGGCTCGAAGACGCTGACGCGACCGAGATCTTCGCCTGGCTCGACGCGCTGCTCGACGTGGTGGCCGCGCTCGAGGAGGCGCGCCTCGACGCAGGGCTGCGGGTCGAGGATCTGTGGGTGCGAGAGGACGGCGCGCACGATCGGCCACGCCCGTGGTTGCAGCGGCTGCGGGGCGTCTCCGAGCTCGCGGATCGCGAGCGCGTCGACGCGCGCGGCGTGCTCGAGGAGCTCGGCCCGACGCTCGCGTATCGCGCCGTAGCGATCGTGCCGGCGGCGCTGCTGCACGCGGTCTTGCCGAGCCGCGAGTCGGCGGCGCACGGGGCGACGGTGGAGGCGGTCCGTGGAGAGCTCGCGCTGGCGCGCTCGACGCAAGGCGCGGCGAACCCGGCGCGCGAGCTGTGCGCGGGGCTGAGCGACATCGGCCTGCTTCGCGAGCGCAACGAGGACGCGCTGTCGGTCGTGCAAGAAGAGGATCGCGCCGTCTTGGTGGTGTGCGACGGCATCTCGGCGTCGTTCCGCGCCGATCTCGCGGCGCGCATCGCGACCGCGACGATCGCCGATCAGCTCGCGGCGGCCGACGGCGACGCGATGGCAGCTCGCGTCGCCAACGCGATCCGCGCGGCGCACAACGCGATCTGCGCCGAGCACCTCGGGCTCGGCGGCGAGCCGCTCGGCACCACCGCGGTCGCCGCGCTGCGCTACGGCACGCGCCTCGCGATCGGGTGGGTGGGCGACAGCCGCGCCTACTGGATCGATGCGCACGGCCCGGCGCGCCTGCTCACGCGCGATCACTCGTGGCTCAACGACGTGCTCGCGACCGGGCTCACCACGCTCGAGGAGGCGCTCCGCTCGCAGTACGCCCACGCGCTCACGCGCTGCCTCGGCCCGCTCGAGGGGGGCGATCCGACCACGCAGGCCGAGCCCGACGCGATCGAGCTCGAGCTCACCGGCCCCGGCACCTTGGTGCTCTGCTCCGACGGTCTCTGGAACTACTACCCGAGCCCGGAGGACGTCGCCGGTCTCTGCGCCCTCGCGGGCCCGAGCCCCACCGCGGAGGTGATCGCGCGCGCGCTCGTCAACGGCGCCCTCGCCCGCGGCGGCCAAGACAACGTCACGGTGGCGGTGCTCGTCGTGAAATGAGCCCGCACCGCCGGGCAGCGCGTCGAGGTCGGTGACCGAAGCTCAGGGCTCGACTCGAGGCAGCTCGTGGCGCGCGAAGAAGTCGAGCACGTAGCTCGTCGCGTCGAGATCCTGGCTGCCGTACGCGCCCTTCGACGTGGGCCCCCCCGGCCACGTGTGCCCCGCCTTCGCGTCGCGGCACAGCACGATCTCGCTGCCGGGGGCGCAGCCGCTCTCGCGAGTACAGGTCACGTTGCCGTGCTCGTAGACGGTCGTCGGCGCCTCGTCCCCGCAGCCGTCGATCTTCCGCCACGTCGAGAGGACGGTCGCGACCGAGCTCCAGCCGTCCTTCGGCGTGCCGTCGAAGTGCACGACCGCGTCGCGAAGACCGTGGACCTGCAGCACAGGCACCGCGCGCTTGGGCGTGCAGCTCGGGATGCCGAAGGTGCCGCTCACCGAGGCGATCGCGGCGAAGAGGTCGGAGGCCTCGCAGGCGAGGCGATGCGCGAGGAAACCGCCGTTGGAGAAGCCGGTCGTGTAGACGCGGCGCCCGTCGACGCACGCCTCCGCCTCGACCGCGGCGACGATCTTCCGCGCGAGCTCGACGTCGTCGACGCCGACCTTCGACGCCCAGCCGCAGCAGCTGCCCGCGTTGAAGCTCTTCTCGACGCCGAGGGGCCGCACCGCGATCCAGCCGCGCGCGGTGATCTTCGACGCGAGGCGGGTCGTCCGCTCGAGCTGCTCGGGGTTGCCCCCCCAGCCGTGGAACGCGAGCACCAGCGGCATCGGCTCCTCGGCCTCGAGCGAGGCCTCGCGCGGCGGGTAGTCGACGAGGAAGGTGCGCGTGCGACCGCCCACCGTGAGGTGGCGCTCGCCCGACAGCGGCGGCGGGCGCCCCTCGGGGCAGTGGCGCACGCGCACCTCCGCGACGCCGGACGCGGAGGACGACGCCGCGACCGGAAGCACGTCGCGGGCCGCCACCACGGCCGAGGTCGCCGGCAGCGGCGGCGGCGCGACCGTCTTCATGCGCTCGCAGCCGAAGGGGGCGAGCGCCAGCACGGTCAGCGACGGCACGGCGGCGGACACGAGGCGCATCGGGGCGGAGATGGTGCGCGATCTTGCTGGGCCACGCCACCCCGTGACGGTCAAGAAGGCGCGCGGACGCCCTGCTCGGTCGTGACCTCGCGGGGGTCGCGTGAGACACTGCGCCGCATGTCACGAGGGCTCCAAAGGCCGTTGCGCAGCCTCGCGATGCTCATCGCGTTGAGCGCGTCCTCCGTTGGTTGCAGCTCCAGCAGCGGCGGCGGCTCCCCGACCGACGCGGGCGCCGATACGACCGAGGCCGCGGCGCCTCCCGAGCCTGCGTTCAAGTCGACCGTCGACGGCACGGTCGACACGGCCAAGGGGCGCGCCGACGAGAACAACCCGATCGACGCCGCGGGGGGCACCAACGCGGCGACGTCGACGCGGGCCGACGGCTTCGTCTCGCAGGGCTACGGCCAGATCGTCGCCAAGCCCGGCGAGAAGCACACCGTGCGCGCGATCGGCACCGGCGACGTGACGCCGACGCCGACCGCGGGCGCCAAGCTCCTCACGCGCTTCGTGCACATGCCCGACTTCCAGCTCATGGACGACGAGAGCCCGTCGCGCTTCGCCTCCATCGACAGCTACGGCGAGCTGACCGCGTACGCCGATCGGCCGCACGACGCGGAGATGTGCGTGCTCGTCAACCAGGCGATCCACACCATCAACGAGGTCAACGCGCAGGCGCCGCTCGACTTCACCGTCCTCGGCGGCGACAACGTCGACAACGTGCAGTCGAACGAGCTCGACTGGGTGCTGAACATCCTCGACGGCACCGGCACGGTGAAGTGCGACTCGGGCAACCCCGACGATCCGGTGCCGGGCCCCGCCAACGACGGCAAGGACGAGTTCACCCCCGAGGGGCTGAAGGTCCCTTGGTACTGGGTGATGGGCAACCACGACGTGCTGCAGAACGGCAACATGTCGATCCTCCAGAGCGACGGCACGGCGAGCCCCGACGCCATCTCGCTCGCGACGGGGACGAGCGCGCCCTCCGGCACGCGCGTCTACTCGGCCGCCGGGTGGACCACGTCCACCGGCCCGGTCGTCGCCGACGCGAAGCGAGCGCCGCTGATGCGCAAGGACATGCTCCAGCGCGTGCACGACAAGACCGGCGGCCCGGGGCCCGCGGGGCACGGGATCGGCGCCGCGCAGCTGCAGAGCGGTAAGGCGGTGCACGCGTGGGACGCCGGCTCGCGCGTCCGCATGATCGCGTTCGACACGGCCGCCGAGACGGGCGGCGAGGGGGGCATCGCGCGCACCGGCGACGTGAACAACCTCCTCAAGCCGCTGCTCGATCAGGCGAAGGCCGACGGCAAGCTCGTCATGGTGGTCATGCACCACGCCAACGATCACATCGGCGACGGCAGCGGCACCTTCGGCAACCAGCAGGCCGACGCCATGGATCCCGCCGCCTTCAAGGAGCTGCTGGCCGGCTACGACAACGTCATCGCCACGGTCGTCGGGCACACGCACCAGAACCGCATCGAGTGGATTCCAGGGGGCAGCCGCGGCTACTGGGAGATCATGACCAGCGCGGTCGCCGACTGGCCGCAGCAGTTCCGCGTCTACGAGGTCTTCGAGGAGTCGACCACGCTCATCCGCCTCCGCGTGACGGCGGTCGACATCGACTTCACGAGCGGCTCGACGGCGACGGCCGCGATGCGCGGGCGGACCTACTGCGCGATGGACTGGTCGACCGGCTGGGGCGGCGGCGGCACGGGCAAGACCGACGATCGCAACGTCGACATGTTCATCAAGCTCTCGAATTGAGCGCGTCGATCGCGGCGGCCCGGGACGCGACGGCGGCGAGCCGGCGCCGATCGCCGCCGTGTGCGCGGCGCGCGAGGTGCCGTAGTCTCTCCGGAACGCGGCGAGGGAGGTGCGAGTGAGGCGGACGTCGGTGGGGTCGTCGGGGTGGGCGCTCGCGGTGGTGACGATGGCGGCGGGCTGCGGGCCCAGCGCGCCGGAGGTCGAGTCGCCCAAGCCGCAGACCGTCGTGTCGGTGACGCCCGACGACCATGTCGGCCAGCCAGGGGCAGCGACCGCGCTGGGCGACGAGGCCCCCATCGCGTCGCAGCCCGTGGGCGCCGAGTCGATCGAGAACGCCCCGACGCTCGCGTCTGCGCCCTCGATCGGCGCGGCGCGGTCGCTGCTCTCGGGCGGCGGCGCAGACGGCGTGCTGCCGCTGCCGACCATCGCCGCGGCGAGCAAGTCGTGGCTCTACCTCTTTGGACGCTCCCAGGCGGGCTGGGTCGTGCGGGCGTGGGACAACCGGCGCAACAAGGGCTTCGGCCCCGCGGCCCTCGTCGCGCCCGCCTACCCCGACGACGGCGCCCCCTTCGCCTCGATCGACGGCGAGGCCGCGTGGTTCGGGGTCTCTTCGACGGGCGCAGCCCCGACGCGGCTCCTGCGCGTCGAGGCGACCGAGGGGGGCAAGGCCAAGATCACGCGCATCTCGCCCCGCGCCGACGGCGCCGACGCCACCCCGCGCGGCACGGGCAACGTGCGCGGGCTCGTCGCGCTGCGATCGCACCTCGCGATCATCGGTCGCGACAGGGACGCGATCACCTTCGCGCGCCTCTCGCGCGACGGGAGCTTCCTCGACGCGGCCGCCAAGACGATCGCGCGCGGCAGCGCGTCGCTCTCGACGACGCTCTCGCGCTCGCCGCGCGTCGCCAACGAGGACGATCGCGTCTTGCTCGCGTGGGACGCCGACGCGGTCGCCGGCGCCCGCGAGACGCCCGGCACCCTGCCCGCCGAGGCGGCGAACCCGAAGCCCGGCATCTTCGCCCAGCGCTTCTCGCCCGACGGCGAGCCCGTCTCGAGGCCGCGCCGACTCACCCGCCCGAGCTTCGAGGCGCACACGCTCGACGTCGCGGTGGAGCTCGGGGCCTGCGCGGTGCTCGGCAGCACGCCGAACGGCTTCGAGATGTTCCGCTTCGTGCGCAAGGGGGACGAGATGCTCCCCTACGGCGGCGGGCTCTTCCTCGCGCCGCCGGCGAGCGACGTCTCGCTCGCGACCGACGTCGTCGGCACCGTCGCGATCACGCCGACCAAGCTGCTGCGCATCGGCCCCGGCGTGAAGATCGTCCCCTCGCCGGTGCCGTTCACGCCGGCCGCGGGCTCGACGAGCGCGACGTTCGAGACGGTGCAGGTCGCGAGCGACGGCTACGGCGATCACGCGATCTTCCAGACCAAGACCGCCAAGGGGATGCTCCAGACGATCGCGCGCATCGACATCGACCGCCTGAGCCCGCCGCTGCCGCCCGCGTGGGTCGGCCCGCCGCCGCAGCGCCTGGTGCTCGCCGACTGGGACGGCGGCGAAGGGGGCGAGGGGCTCGTGCTCGCGGTCGACGCCGGCGTCTTGCAGGTCACGCGCGTTGGCGCCGACGGCGCGCTGCGCGGGGCGCCGACGCCGATGCCGTGGGACGCCGCGAAGCTCGAGGCGCAGATCGG
>JAJXTK010000389.1 GCA_021783935.1 Myxococcales bacterium
GGCACCAGAACCTGCCCGGGCACAAGTTCTGCGCGGCGTGCGGCACGGTGCTCCAGAGCGTCGCGCCTCCTCCAGCCCCCGCGCAGGTCGTCGCCGCCAGCCCGCCATTGCGCGCCTCGCTCACCGCGCTGCGCGCCGACGGCAGCTACGCGGGCACGTACGATCTTCCGGCTGGCTCCACCGTCGTCGGCCGCGATCTCGGCGGCATCTTCGGCGGCGACAGCTACCTCTCGCCCCGCCACGCGACGTTCTCGACCGCCGGCGGCAAGCTCACCGTGCGCGACGAGCACTCCCTCAACGGCGTGTACATCAAGGTCGCGCGCGACACGCCCGTCGAGCTCAAGCCCGGCGACATCTTCCGCATCGGGCAGGAAATCATCCGCTTCGAGCGCCTGCAGCCGCCGAGCCCCAGCCCGGACGGCGTCGAGCGTCTCGGCAGCCCCGCCGAGGGGATCATCGGTCGCCTCTCGCTCATCACCGGCCGCGAGAGCACGGGCAACTCCTTCGTCGTGCAGGCGCACGGCATCCACCTCGGCCGCGAGCGCGGTGACGTGCAGTTCCCCGAGGACGGCTACGTCTCCGGCCTGCACTGCCGCATCGCCCCCGATGGCGGCCGCATCTTCCTCACGGACCTCGGCTCCTCGAACGGCACGTACGTTCGCTTCACCGAGGAGCGCGAGCTTCAAACCGGCGACATCGTGCTGATGGGGCAGCAGCTGTTCCGCGTCAGCCTGTGAGCGGGTTCGTCGCGAGCCGAGACCCCCCCTCCCGTCGGAGCGCGGGGGTTTCGCGCGTGTTAGCCTCTGGCGTCCACGATGATCGACCCGTCCCCGTCCCGCCGCACGATCCGCGTCGTCGCCGCGGTGGTGCAGAAGAACGAGCGCTACCTCATCACGCAGCGACGCCCCAACGCCGTGCTGCCGCTGCTCTGGGAGTTCCCCGGAGGCAAGGTCGAGCCGGGCGAGAGCGACGCCGATGCGCTGCGTCGCGAGATGGAGGAGCGGCTCGGCGCCGACGTGGAGGTGGGGCTCTTGATCTCGTTCGTGAGCCACCCCTACGAGCACTACACCGTCGATCTTCACCTCTACGAGTGCCGCCTGAAGTCTGATCACCTCGAGCCGCGTGCGGTGAACGCGTTCCAGTGGGTGACCTCGGGGGAGTTCGACCGCTATCCGTTCACGCCGGCCGACGAGGCCTCGATGACCAAGCTGCTGGGGGTCTCATGATCGGGGGCATGCGCCTTGTCTCCGTCGTTGCCGTGCTCGCCCTGACGGCGTGCACCAGCGATCCGCTCCCCGGCTCCGACGCTGTGGCCAACGCTCGCGCGACGGGCAGGGTCGCGGCGCAGGCGTCGTCCCCCGCGCCGACGGCCTCGGAGTCGAGCGCGGCCTGCGGCGGGGCGTGCGGCGGGGCCTGCGCGCGCGCGGCGAACGCCGGCGCCGAGGCGTCGGCAGACAAGTCGTCCTTCGGCGCAGCGATCGCCGAGGGCACCCCCTTCGTCGCGCTCGCCGACATCGTGAAGGCGCCGGCGCAGTGGGCCGGCAAGCGCGTGCGCACCCGCGGCGCGGTCGTCGCGGTCTGCCAGCGGGCCGGCTGCTGGGCCGACCTGAAGCCGGAAGGGGACGCGAAGGCCATCGTGCCGACGCACGTGACGATGCACGATCACGCCTTCTTCCTGCCGAAGATCGTCAAGACGCGCAACGTCGAGGTCGAGGGGCTGCTCGCGACGCGCGCGCTCACCAAGTCGGAGTGCGATCACTACAACGCCGAGGGGGCGACGCTCACCCCGGGCGAGCCGGTGGTCACGATCGACGCGCTCGGCGTAGCGCTGCGCTGAAGGCCGAGCGTGATCGCCTCGTCGCGTTGGTCGTTCGCCGAGGCGACGCTGCTGCGAGCGACCGGCTTCATCCAAGTCGCGATCATGGTCATCGCGCTGGTGGCGCCCGCCTCGTTGTTCGGAGCGTGGGGGCTGCCGTTCGGTGAGCCCGCGACGTTCCTGCGCGTGGCCGTCGTGGCCTACGGCGCGCTCGGGGTCGGGCTCGTGCGCGCGGCGCAGCGCGAGGCGTCCGCCGCGGTGCTCTTCGTCGAGACGGCGGCGCTCGTGAAGCTCGGGTTCGTGGCGGTGGTGCTGTTCGAGGTCTCGACGCACCGGCTGCTGCCGCGCGCGGCGGTGGCCACCGTGCTCGACGTGGTCTTCGGGGTCGCGATCCTTCGCGCGGCGCGGCGTCGCGCGCCATGAGGCACCCGCGCACGCCTCGCCTGGCGTGGATCCGGGTCGCCGCGACCTGTCCGTTCGCCCGACGAGCGCCCATGCGAATGCGGGCCTCGCTGAGCGCACCTATGGAACGCGGGCGCCCATGCTCCGGGTCCTCTGCACCTCGCACGGCGGCGGCTTCGGGGTCGACATCGGTCGACGCGCCGGGTCGTCGCTGCTCGAGGGGATCCCAGGCGGCGCGGCGCACGCGTCCGCTCGCCCTTGCCTCGTCGTCGGCGTGCGCATGCGGGCGCCGATCCTGTTCGGTGGAGAGAGCGCCGCCCCCGCGCCATAACTGGGCGCGAACGTAGCGGCGTTGCCGAGCGGCTCGGCCTTCTGATAAAGCATACTGTCGCCTCTGGAGGACTCACGATGCGGATCGCGCTTCGAAGACTGCTCGGACTCGTGCTCGCCACGGCAACGGCGAGCGCCGTCGCCGCGACGACGTCCTCCGATGCGCAGGCCACGGTCCCGGCGGCGGACGTCCAGGCGACGGGCAAGGGCATCGCGGGCGGCGCGCTGCTCGGCGGAGAGGCCGGCTTCCTCGTGCTCGCCGGGGCCGGCGCGCGATCGGCCTGGCTCTACGCGACGATCCCGACCGCGCTCGCGATCGGCGGCGGTGTCGGCGGCTACTTCGTCGAGAAGAACGTCAGCAGCGCCAGCGCGCCGATGTACATGCTCGCGGGGGGCATGGCCCTCATCATCCCGACGGTGGTCATCACCCTCTCGGCGGCGGCGACCCCCTACGTGCCCGACGACAGCCCTTCCCCCGACAAGGGCGCCCAGCCCGCTCCGGCCGGCGCGTCGGGCGCCACGAGCTCCGCGGCGTCGCATCACGTCGCGCTCGTGATTCCCCCGTCGTTCGCGCTGGTGAACTTCGACGATCAGACCTCGCCGCGCGTGTCGTTGCCCGCGGTCTCGGTCACGCCGATCTACTCCGCCGTCGAGATGTCCCAATACGGCGTCAGCCAAAAGTGGCAGTTCAACGCGCCGCTGGTCGCCGTCAACTTCTGAGCTGATCGCCCCCCGAGCTTGCGGGCCCGTCGACTTGGCCCGACGCGGCCGAGTCGGGCATGGGGTGGCATGCCCCGCGTCCGTCTCGCGGTCCTCGGACCGCTCGGCCTCGTCGCGCTCGCCGCCCCGATCGGCGGCTGCGCGCTCGAGTCGCCGCCGATCACGCTCGAGGTCGCCGACGTGCAGCCGCACGAGGTCGAGGTCGGCGAGCACCTCGAGATCGACGGGCGCGGCTTCCCGGTCGGCCGCACGGCGCGCGTGTCGCTTCGCGGCGAGGCGCACCGCGCTGGGCAGGAGCCGGTGCAGGTGCGCGCCGACGTCGACGCGATCGCCGAGAGCCAGGAGCACCTCGACCTCGCCGTGACCGACGCGTTGGCGGGGCCCCTGTGCGGCGTCGGCGACGGCGCCTCGCACGCGACCTTCCGCGGCGAGCTCACCGTCACCTTCCCGCCGGCGCAGCCGGGGACGGCGCCGCTCGTCGGGCGCGCCGGGCAGGTCGTGCTCGACGTGCGCCCGAGCGAGAGCTCGCCGCTCGTGCGGCGTCGCGCCGAGGCCGAGGGGCGGCGCACGCTGATGTTCCTAGGGGTCGAGATCGCCGATCGTCTTCCTGCGACCGGGGGGATTCTGATCGCAGGGGTCGCGCCGGGTTCGCGCGCCGAAGCCGCGGGCCTTCACGCCGGCGAGGTCATCGCGGAGGTCGACGAAGTGCGCGTGAGCTCGCTCGCCGATGCGGTGCCCGTCGGTGGGCACGCGGCGACGCTCGTCGTAGGCGCGCCGCTCGGCGGCGAGGCGCGCACCGTGCGCGTCTCCGTCGAGGGGCTCAAGCCGCGGATCTCACCCGAGGTGCTGCGCGCGGGGCTGGCGGTCGTCGCTCCCCTCGCCCTGCTGGCCGCGCTGCTGTGGCCGAGCTCCGGTGCGCTCGGGTGGCTCGAGCGCCGGGGGGCCACGCGCCTGCGCGGCAAGCGCGTGCCGAGGGGGCGCCGGGAGGTGCAGAGCCTCGTCGAGTGGTGGCTCGCAGCCCTCGACCGGTGGGAGGCCCGCGGCCTTGCGGGCCTCGGCGAGCGTTGGGGGGCGCCGGCGCTCGCGACCTTGGCGTTCGTCGCGCTGCCGCTCCTCGAGACGATCGGCGGCTTCGACTTCGACGTCGTCACGCCCTACGCGTCGGCGGCGTTCCTCGTGGCCGCGCTCGCCTTCGCCGGCGCACGCGCGGCTGACGGCCGCTGGTCTACCGGCGCGGCGCTCGCGAGTGCGGGGCGTGCCCTGGCGCTCGAGCTCCCGTCGGCGCTCGGCGCCGCGTGCGTCGTCGCGAGCTCCGGGTCGCTGCGTCTGTCCGACGCGAGCCGCACCCAGGCAGGCGCGCCGTGGGCCTGGGCGCTCTTCCGCAGCCCGGCGACGTTCGCGGCGTTCGTCGTGGCCGCCGCGATGGCGATTCCTTCGAGGACGCGCGAGCCGTCCACGTCGCGTGCGCTGCCCGAGGCCGAGGCTACGAGCCAAGAGCCGTCCGCGGCGCGGCATCAAGCGTCGCGAGCGGCCGACGAAGCGAGCCGCTACGCGTTCGCGGCGCTCGGGGCGGCGCTCTACTGCGGCGGCTGGGAGCTGCCGGGCCTCGGCGCGTTCGAGCGCGACGCGTGGTGGGGCTTCCCGCTGATCGGCGCGGGGCTGTTCGTGCTCAAGGCGTGGGGGCTCGCCGCGGCCATCGGGGCGCTACGCGGGGCGCTTCCCCGCCTCTCGGGCGCCGCCCTGGCCTCCGTCGGCGCGCGCCGGGTCTTGCCCGCGCTCGCGTTCGTCGTCGCGGCGACGGCGGGGTGGCTGCTGTGGCACCCATCGCGCGGCGCCGCACACGCCGTGCAGGTCGCGACCTTCGGCGTCGCGGTCGCGATCGCGTTCGCCATCGGCGCGCGCCTGCTGCACGCCGCGACCACGATCACCGCGCGGCACGTCGATCCCCGCGCCTGAAGGCGGGCTCAGACCTTGGGATCGCGCACGACGGTGCCGATCGAGTCGCCCATGACTACCCGCTGCACGTTGCCGCGCGTGGTCAGCTTGAAGACGCGGATCGGCAGCTTGTTGTCGCGACACAGCGTGACCGCGGTGCCGTCCATCACGCCGATGCGATCGGCGAGGAAGCGATCGTAGCTGAGCTCGCGATAGAGGCTCGCTCCGGCGTGCTTGATGGGGTCGCGATCGTAGATCCCCTCGACCTTGGTCGCCTTGAAGAGCGCGTCGGCGTGGATCTCCATCGCGCGCAGCGCCGCCGCGGTGTCGGTCGAGAAGTACGGGTTGCCCGTGCCGGCGGCGAAGATGACGACGCGCCCCTTCTCGAGGTGGCGGATCGCGCGCCGGCGGATGTAGGGCTCGGCGACCTGGCGCATCTCGAGCGCGGTCATCACGCGCGTCGGCACGCCTTGCCGCTCGAGCGCGTCCTGCAGCGCGAGGCCGTTGATCACGGTCGCAAGCATGCCCATGTAGTCGCTCTGCGCGCGGTCCATGCCGGCGGCCGAGCCCTTGAGGCCGCGGAAGATGTTGCCGCCGCCGATGACGAGGCCGAGCTGCACGCCGATCGCGTGCACCTCGGCGAGCTCGCGCGCGATGTCGGTGAGCGTCTGCGGCTGGATGCCGAACGACTCGGTGGCCGTCCCCTCGGGGTTGCAGAGCGCCTCGCCCGAGAGCTTGAGCATCACCCGGCGGTACTTCAGCCCCGGGTCGGGCGGCGGCGGCGGGAGGCTCGGACGAGCCTCGAGCGTGTCGTCGTTCGGATCGTCGATCGAGGTCGGCGGGGCGCTGGGATCCCGCGGGGTGCGAGCCATGGGGTGGCACGGGTAGCGCTCGTGACGCTTCGGGGCAACGGTCACCCGACGGCCGCGCTCGAACGGCCCGCGTTTCGCGGCAATGTGGCCGAAACCCGGGGGTGCATGAATGGCCGCAGGTGGAGCTCGCCCCCGCAGGGGGGCGTCGCGCGTGCGCCTCACCGCCCCGAAGGCATCGCCGACGCTCGCGGAGTTGTGCCGCGCGGCCCCCCGCGGCAGGCTCCC
>JAJXTK010000390.1 GCA_021783935.1 Myxococcales bacterium
GGGGCGCGCCTGCCCGATGCGGCGCCAACGCGCAAGGCGGGGGGCGGGGTACTTTCGGGCGAGTGCACACTCGCGAGGTCGTGCTCGCGCCAGTGCACCTCGCCGGAGCTCGGCGTGTCGAGTCCGCCGAGCACGTTGAGCAGCGTCGATTTGCCGCTGCCCGAGGGGCCGAGCAGCACGACGAGCTGCCCCTCGTGGAGCTCCAGGTCGACGCCGCGAAGCGCGACGACGTCGACCTCTCCCATCCGGTAGATCTTCGTCAACCCTCGGGCGACGAGGACGGGAGTCCTGCCGGCGCGCATGCGGGCGATCGTACGCTCTCGTCTCGGCGCGGCTCGGCTTCGATCGTGCGCCCGCGCGGAGATCCAGCGCGACATCGGCGCGGCGGCTCTGGCATGCTTCGCCGATGCGCTACGTCGTGACCGGGGCGAATCGGGGCATCGGGCTCGAGTTGTGTCGGCAGCTCTTGGCGCGCGGCGAGGTCGTCGAAGCGGCATGTCGCGATCCTCAGCGTGCGCTCGAGCTCCGCGCGCTCCCGACGCGCCCGGGCGCCGACTTGCGGCTGCATGCGTGTGACGTCTCGAGCGACGCGAGCGTCGCGGCCTTCGCCGCCGGCCTGGCCGAGGGGGGCATCGACGTCCTGCTGAACAACGCCGGCGTGCTCGGCAAGATGGAGTCGCTCGAGGAGCTCGACCTCGACGACGTCAAGCGCACCTTCGACGTGAACGCGCTCGGCGCGATCCGCATGACCCGCGCGCTCTTGCCGCGCCTGCGCCAGGGGCGCGGGCGCAAGGTCGTCCACGTCTCGACGAAGATGGCGTCGATCGCCGACAACACGAGCGGCGGCGCATTCGGCTACCGCATGGCGAAGGTCGCGCTCAACATGGCCTCGCGCTCGATGGCGCTCGCGCTTCGCGGCGAACGGATCGTGAGCGTCGTGGTGAACCCCGGCTGGGTGCAGACCGACATGGGCGGCCCCGGCGCGCCGACGCCGGCCTCCGAGTCGGCGCGCGGGCTCCTCGCGCTGGTCGATCGGCTCAAGCTCGAGGACAGCGGCGAATTCTGGGACTACCGGGGCGACAGAATCGAGTGGTGACCGCAAGGAGCCCGTCGGCCAGAGCGCCCACGCGCTCGCCGCCGAGCACGCATCGCGAGGGCACGCGCCGCCCCGCCGAACGAGGCTCGCCCGGCGCGATTCGGAGGGTCGGGATCTCCGACCGCGGCTAGCTGCTCGCGGCGACGGCGCGCACGCTGTCTTGCACGATCGCGAGCAGGCGATCGAGCTCGTCGAGCGGCACGTTGAGCGGCGGCGTGACGTAGACGACGTCGCCGAGCGGGCGCAGGTAGGCGCCGCGTCGCATCGCCTCCTCGTACACGCGCCAGCCGACGTGGGCGACGTAGCCGCCGCCGTCGGTGTCGCGCAGCTCCGCGGCGCCGATCGCGCCGATCGCGCGCACCTCGCGCACGATGCGCCCGCTGACCGGGTCTTCGGCGATCGCTTCGAACGCCTCGCGGATGCGCCGCGCGCGCTCGCCGATCCCCTCGAGCACGCGCTCGTCGCGGTAGACGGCGAGCACCTCGCGCGCGACGGCGGCGCCGAGGGGGTTGCCGCAGAAGGAGTGGCCATAGAGGAAGGCGCGCCCCCGGCCGCCTTCGAAGGCCGCCTGCACCTTCTTGCTCGTGACCGTCGCGGCCATCGGCAAGACGCCGCCGGTGAACCCCTTCGCGAGGCAAAACAGATCGGGCACCACCTCGGCGCGCTCGCTCGCCCACATCGGCCCGGTGCGGCCGTAGCCTGTGAAGACCTCGTCGAGGATGAGCAGCACGTCGTGGCGCGTGCACAGGTCGCGCACCGCGCGCAGGTAGGCGGGCGGGTAGACTCGCATGCCGGCGACCCCCTGCACGATCGGCTCGAGCACGACCCCGGCGATCGCGTCGGCGTCGCGCTCGACGAGCTCGGCGATCGCGTCGAACGCGTCGGCCTACGACGGGCCGCACCCGGCGCTCGGCGAGGCGGGGGAGGGGGCGTGCACGCAGTCGAAGACCACGCCCGCGAAGGGGCGCCGGAAGACCTCGACCCCGCCGAGGCTCGTCGCGCCGACGGTCTCGCCGTGGAAGGCGCCGTCGAGCGCCACGAAGCGCCGCTTCTTCGCGCCGGCCCGCGGGCTCGACTGCAGGTGGTACTGCACGGCCATCTTCACGGCCGCCTCGATCGCCGTCGAGCCGTCGTCGGTGAAGAACACCTGATCGAGCCCCGCGGGCGAGACGGCCGCGAGCTCCTCGGCGAGCAGCGCAGCCTCCGGGTGGGTGACGCCGGCGAGCGCGACGTGGCACATCCGCGCCGCCTGCTCGGTCAGCGCGCTCACGACGCGCGGGTGGTCATGGCCGAGGGCCGCGACCCACCACGAGGAGTTGCCGTCGAGCAGCCGGCGGTCGTCGGCGAGCTCGAACGAGGCGCCGCGCGCCGAGACGATCACGGGCGGCGGCGGCCCCGCGCGCCACTCGTCCATCGGCGTGTAGGGGTGCCAGAGGTGTGCGCGATCGGCGGCGACGATCCGCTCGACGTCGGCGGCGTGGAGCAACCGACGATCGCTCACGCGAGGCGCCCCGCGATGCGGTCGAGGAGGGCGTCGGCGATCTGGCGCTTGCTCGCGCGCAGGGGCTCGGCGCTCGCCTCGTCGACGATCACGACCTCGTCGTCGTCGCCGCCGAAGCCGTGGGTCGCGAGGTTGCCGACGACCAGATCGACGCGCTTGTCGCGCAGCTTGCGGCGCGCGTAATCGACGAGGTCCCGGGTCTCGACCGCGAAGCCGACGAGCACGGGACGGCCGCCGCTGCGGCGCGCGCCGACGCCGGCGAGCAGATCGGGGTTTCGCAAAAGCTCGATCGAGAGCACGTCGCCCGCCTTGCCCGCCTTCGGCTTCTTGGTCTTCTCCGGCTCGTACGTCGCGGGGCGGTAGTCGGCGACGGCGGCCGCCATCACCAGGGCGTCGGCGCGTTCGAGCGCGGGGCCGAGCGCCGCGTCGATCGCGCTCTGCATCTCGAGCGCGGAGCGCACGTCGACGCGATCGACGCCGCGCGGGGTCGAGAGCGCCGTGGGGCCCGCGATCAGGGTGACTCTCGCGCCGCGCGCGCGCGCCGCCTCGGCGACGGCGAAGCCCATCTTCCCGGTGGAACGGTTGCCGAGGAAGCGCACCGGATCGAGGTCCTCCACGGTCGGCCCGGCGGTGACCACGACGTGCTTGCCCGCGAGATCGGTCCGCGCGCCGAGCGCCTCGACGATCGCGGCGAAGATCGCCTCCGGCTCGCTCATGCGGCCCAGCCCGACCTCGCCGTTGGCGACCGGGCCCTCCACCGGGCCGACGAGGCGCACGCGCCCATCGGCGCGGAGCGTCGCGACGTTGCGCTGCGTGGCCGGGTGCGCCCACATCCGCGGGTGCATCGCGGGCGCGATCAGCACGGGGCTCTTGGCGACGAGCGCGAGCGCCGCGACGAGATCGTCGGCGCGCCCTTGGGCGAGGCGCGCGAGCATGTCGGCCGTCGTCGGCGCGATCACCACCAGATCGCTCTGCTCGGCGAGCGCGACGTGCGCCTCGCCGGCGAAGCTCGAATCCCACATGTCCTCGAGCACGGGGCGCGCGCACAGGCCGCTCAGCGTCACCTTGCCGACGAAGCGCGAGGCGCTCGCCGTCATCACCGGCTGCACGGCGGCGCCGGCCGTGAGCAGCAGGCGCGCGAGGTAGACGGACTTGTACGCCGCGATGCCGCCGGTGAGGCAGAGCGAGATCGTCCGGCCGGCGAGCGCCAGTGCGTCGGGCATGCCCGGCATCGTGGTCGCGGCCCGACGCCCCGCCAACCTATACTGCAGGCCGATCCATGCCCCTCGATCTCCCGCTCGACCTGGCGACCCTCCCGCAGCCGGTGCAACGCGTCCTCGGCGCGGCGGCGCCGCCCCCCTTGCGCCTCATGGCCGCGCGCGGCGCCGCGCCGGGCCTGCGCCCCGAGCAGATCGTCACCGTCGTCGCGCTGCTCGCGCGCGGCGAGCTGCCGCACGTCGAGCCCACGGCCAAGGAGGCGGCCGAGGCGACCCTCGCGAAGCTCCCCCCGCCGGTGCTCCAAGGCGCGCTCTCCTCGCCCGAGCTGCCGGGCGCCGTCATCGACCTGCTCACGCGGCTCTACGTCGGCGACGCCGCGACGCTCGAGCGGCTGATCACGCACCCGAAGGTCGCCATCGCCACCATCGAGCGCCTCGCGGCGACGGGCACCGAGGCGGTCAGCGAGCTCATCGCCGTCAACGAGGAGCGCCTGCTCGCCAGCCCGACGATCATCGAGCGGCTGTACATGAACAAGGCGACCCGCATGTCGACGGCGGATCGCATCCTCGACCTCGCCGTGCGCAACGGCAAGCAGCTGAATCTCCCCGCCTTCAAGGAGGCCGCGGAGGCGATCGTCGAGGAGCTCATCACCGCCCCGGACGCGGGGCCGACCCCCGACGACGTGCTCTTCCGCGAGGTGCAGGACGCGGCCGCCGCGCTCGACGCGCAGGCGCAGGAGCTGGTCGAGGTCGACGACGAGGGCAACGAGGTCGTCGCCGAGAAGGCGCTGCCGCTCGAACAGCGCATCCGCAACATGACCGTCTCGCAGAAGGTCCGCACCGCGATGCTCGGAACGGCCTCCGCGCGCGCGCTGCTCGTCCGCGACAAGAACCGCACCGTCGCCGCCGCCGTCATTCGGAGCCCGCTGCTCCAGGAGAACGAGGTCGCGGGCTTCGCGGCGAGCCGCGCGGTGAGCGACGACGTGCTGCGGCTCATCGGCTCGACCGGCGACTGGACCAAGTCGCACACGATCAAGTTCGCCCTGGTCGGCAACCCGAAGACGCCCGTCTCGATCGCGGTGCGCCTGCTCGGCCACCTGCGCGCCGACGAGCTGAAGAAGCTCGCGAAGTCGAAGAACGTCTCGGCGCAGATCTCGAAGCTCGCGAAGCAGGAGCTCGCGAAGAAGCAGCCCGGGGGCTGACGCTGCGGTAGGCTAACCGGGCCATGGCCGAAACGAGGCTCCTGACGCCGGAGCCGTCCACTCCCCCGCCGGCCCCCGAGCCCGAAGCGCCGTCGATCGCCATTCGGCCCGGCAAGTGGTGGCTGCCGATGCTCTTCTCGGTCGGCGCCGTCTCCATCGCCTACGAGCTGCGCGACGTGCTCGCGCCGTTCGTGCTCGCGTTCATCGTCGCCTACGCCCTCGATCCGCTGGTCGATCTGCTCGAGCGCATCAAGCTGCCGCGCCCGCTCGGCGCGCTCGCGGTGTTCACGGCGCTCACGGCCGGCGCGCTCACGATGGCGTTCCACTCGGTGCGCTATTTCCGCGACGAGTTCGCGGAGGCGGCCGCCAAGCTGCCGTCCGAGATCGAGGTGCTCGTCACCAAGCTCGACCCGGTGCTCTGGCGGGAGTTCCACTTCCGGCTGCCGCACAACGTGAAGGAGCTGGTGGCGCGCTACGGCGAAGACCTCAAGAGCCACGCCCCCGAGGCGCTCCAATACGTCTCGCAGGCGCTCTTCGGCACGCTCAGCTACGCGTTCGTCGTCGTCTCGTTGCTGATCGTCCCCGTGTTCGCCTTCTACCTGCTCATCGACTTCGATCGCATCGTCGAGCGCGGCGGCAAGCTGATCCCGAGGCGCTGGCAGAAGCCGCTCTACGAGACCTTCGCCGAGATCGACAAGATGGTCTCCGGTTACGTCCGCGGGCAGCTGCTCGCGATGATCATCCTCAGCACCCTCTACGCGCTCGGGCTTCAGTGGGTGGGGCTGCGGCTCGCGATCCCGATCGGTGTGCTCACCGGCTGCCTCGCGTTCGTGCCCTACGTCGGCTTCTCGACGGGGCTCTTGCTCGCGATCTCGATGGGCGTGCTCGACTGGCACGGCGCCTCGTTCGTCCTGCAGGTCATCGCGGTGATGCTCGGCGTGCAGGTGCTCGACGGCCTGCTCATCACGCCGCGCGTGGTCGGTCGCAGCGTGGGGCTCGGGCCGGTCGAGGTCCTGCTCGCCATGACCGCGGCGGGCACCCTGTTCGGCTTCTTCGGCGTGCTGCTCGCGGTGCCGATCGGCGCGACGACGAAGATCGTCATCCGCCGCCTCGTGCGCGCGTACAAGCGGAGCGAGTTCTACCGGCGCATCGCGTGATCCCGCGCCTCGCGTTCGACCGTCGCCGTGCGCGGGCGCCGTCGAGCGCGGATTTCCTGACAGGCTGTGGAGTTTCT